>CAZRGY010000662.1:0-2392 GCA_964599715.1 uncultured Verrucomicrobiota bacterium
GCGCCAACTGGTCTATCAGGTGCTCGTGGAGCATCGGGATCATCCCACCGCGGAAGAAGTCTTTATCCGCACGAAACAGAAGACCCCGGGTATCTCCATGGCCACGGTCTATAACTGCTTGGATGCACTGGTGAAATGCAGTGTGGTGAAGCAGGTGAACTTGGATCGTGGGGCCAGCCGGTATTGCCCTAACATGATGGAACACAGTCACTTCCATTGCGAGGAATGTGGCGGGGTGTTCGATATCGACTTGGTGGACCCGTTGACTGCCGCCGGGGCCACGGTGCCGAACGGGTTTCAGGTCAAGCATCTGGACCTCACCTTGAAGGGCGTTTGCCCGACGTGCGCCCAGAAACGCAATTGATTTTCAGATTTTTGATACGATGAGCACAGCGACAGAGACAATCGAAGGATTTGTAAAGCGAGAGTATAAGTATGGTTTCATCACGGACGTGGAGGCGGATTCCGCACCTCCCGGACTGAATGAGGACATCGTACGCTTCATCTCCGCCAAGAAGGAAGAGCCGGAGTGGCTGCTGGAGTGGCGCCTGAAGGCCTACCGCTACTGGCAGACGATGACGGAGCCGAAGTGGCCGCACGTAAATTACCCAAAGATCGATTTCCAAGACGCCATCTACTATTCCTCACCGAAACAGGCGGGCAAGAACGCGCCGAAGAGTCTGGATGAAGTGGATCCCAAGCTTTTGGAGATGTATGACAAGCTGGGCATCCCTTTGCGCGAGCGCGAGCGGTTGGCCGGTGTGGCCGTGGATGCGGTGATGGACAGCGTGTCCGTGGGGACGACCTACAAGGAGACGCTGGTGGAAAAGGGCATCATCTTCTGCTCCTTCTCAGAAGCAGTGAAGGAACACCCCGAGCTGGTGAAGAAGTATCTGGGCAGTGTCGTTCCTTACACGGATAATTTTTATGCGGCGCTGAACTCGGCGGTCTTCAGTGACGGCTCGTTCTGCTACATCCCGAAGGGTGTGCGTTGCCCGATGGAGCTCTCCACGTATTTCCGCATCAACGCGGCGAAGACGGGTCAGTTCGAGCGGACGTTGCTCATCGCGGATGAGGGTTCGCACGTGAGCTATCTGGAAGGCTGTACCGCCCCGATGCGCGATGAGAACCAGCTCCATGCCGCAGTGGTAGAACTGATCACGCATGACAATGCGGAGATCAAGTACTCCACGGTGCAGAACTGGTATCCGGGCGATGAAGAAGGTCGCGGTGGTATCTATAATTTCGTGACCAAGCGCGGCATGTGCAAGGGGCGCAACTCGAAGATATCCTGGACGCAGGTGGAGACGGGTTCGGCCATCACGTGGAAATATCCGAGCTGCATCTTGCTGGGAGATAATTCCGTGGGCGAATTCTACTCCGTGGCGCTGGCGAACATGAAGCAGCAGGCGGATACCGGCACCAAGATGATCCACATCGGCAAGAACACGCGCAGCACGATCATCTCGAAGGGCATCTCGGCCGGTCGTGGCCAGAACAGCTATCGCGGTCTGGTGGAGATCCGCAAGAGCGCGACGAATGCGCGCAATTTCTCCCAGTGCGATTCGCTGCTCATCGGTGACAAGTGCGGCGCGCACACGTTCCCGTATATCGAGGTGAAGAACACCACGGGCAGCGTGGAACATGAGGCGACGACTTCGAAGATCGGTGAGGACCAGATCTTTTACTGCAACCAGCGCGGTATCTCCACGCAGGATGCGGTGAACATGATCGTGAACGGCTTCTGCAAGGAAGTGTTCAAGGAACTGCCGATGGAATTCGCGGTGGAAGCGCAAAAGCTGCTGGGCGTGAGCCTTGAGGGCAGCGTGGGCTAACTAAACTCGTCCTCGTCGTCGTTCTCGTCCTCGTAATCGAATCGAGGGGGAAGACAAAGCGAGGACGAAGGACGACGACGAGCACGATAACGATTTTAAAAGAACAGAAAATGAGCGAAACGATTCTTGAGATCAAAGACCTCCAGGCGGGGGTGGAAAATAAACAGATTTTGAAGGGCCTCAACCTGACCATCAAGGCGGGTGAAGTCCATGCGATCATGGGACCGAACGGCAGCGGCAAGAGCACGCTGGCCTCGGTGTTGGCAGGCCGTGACGGCTACGAAGTCCTCGGCGGGTCTGCCACTTATCTCGGCAAAGACCTGCTGGACCTGGACCCGGAAGAGCGCGCCCGCGAAGGCGTCTTCCTGGCGTTCCAATATCCCATCGAGATCCCCGGTGTGAACACCACCTACTTCCTGAAGGCCGCGGTGAACGAGGTGCGCAAGCACAAGGGGTTGCCGGAACTGGATGCGATGGAGTTTCTGAAGTTCGTGAAGCAGAAGGCCAAGGTGCTCGAGCTGCGCCATCTTGTCGGGGTTGTTCGTCATCAACTGGAC
>CAZRGY010000663.1:0-2384 GCA_964599715.1 uncultured Verrucomicrobiota bacterium
AAGGTGTGCCGTGGCCGCCGAAGAATGATCCGTTGCTGTATCGCAAGGTGTTGCCGGCGGATTATCGCGCGCTGAAGGTGCCGCAGCCGGTGGCTGGCACGGTGGTGCTGGAAGCGAGTGTGTGGGTGGAGGACAACCAGTGGATCCTCGATCTCGCGAAGAAGGACAAATTCATCGTAGGCTTCGCCGGCAACCTGAAGCCGGGCGAGCCGGAGTTCGCGGTGAACTTGAAACGTTTCGCGGCCGACGAGATATATCGCGGCATCCGGGTGAACGGAAAGGTGCTGGCGGATAATCTGCAGAACGATGCCTTCGTGGCGGACTTGAAGCGGTTGGTGGATCTGGACCTGGAGCTGGATGTGAACGGTCCGGCGACCACCTTGCCGGCCATCGTGGAGATCGCGAAGAAGCTGCCGAGCTTGCGCATCGTGATCAATCATCTCTCGAACACGCGCATCGATGGGAAGACGGTGGATGCCGTGTGGCAACAGAACATGGAGGCGTGTGCGAAGCAGAAGCGCGTCTATGGGAAGGTCTCCGGGCTGGTGGAGGGCACGGGCAAGCGGGATGGCACGGCCCCGGCGGACGCGGGCTTTTACCAGCCGCAACTGGATGTGATGTGGCGGGCCTTCGGTCAGGACAAGCTGGTGTATGGCAGCAACTGGCCGGTGAGCGAGCGCTTTGCGCCCATCGGCACGGTGCAGCAGATCGTGCATGATTACTTCAGTGCCAAGAGCAGCAAGGCCTTGCACGCGGTGTTCGGCGGGAATGCGAAGGCGGCGTACAAGTGGGTGAAGCGGTGAGATTATCGGGCGCAGGTAAAATTTTGGTGACGTTTTTCTGTTGCCAAAGGGGGCGCGTTTCGGTGTGGTTCTCTGAAGGGCAGTCGTTGTTTGGCTGGCCCGGACCACTGATTTCATTGTGAACGAGACTTTGCCTTCCAATCCAGCCACCGCACCGGCCAAGCCGGCCATCAATTATCATGACCGCACCATCCGGCTGAACCCGCCGAGGAATGCGTTCAACAAGATGGCGCGCGGGCTGTTCGACTGGTTTGAGCGGCGCGTGGCGGGAGTGTCGGTGAATCCGGACCTGCACGTGTATGATAACCAGGCTTTTCCGTGGGCGGCGGAGGTGGAGGCGGATTGGAAACTGGTGCGGGCGGAGCTGGATCAGGTGATGAAGTTCCGTGACGAGATGCCGAGCTTTCAGGACATCCTCAAGGAAGTGGGCAACATCCAGACGGATGACCAGTGGAAGACGTTTTTCCTGATGGGTATAGGGATGGATTGCGCGGAGAACGAGAAACGTTGTCCGGAGACGATGCGCGTGTTGCGGAAGATCCCCGGGGTGAAGACGGCGTTCTTCTCCATCCTCTCGCCGAAGAAGCACATCCCGGCGCATCGCGGGGCGTTCAATGGCGTGCTGCGGTTGCATCTCGCACTGATGGTGCCCGAGCCGCGCGAGCAGGTGCGCATCCGTATCGGGAACGATTTCTACAACTGGACCGAGGGCAAGGTGCTGATCTTTGACGACACGTACAATCACGAGGTGTGGAATGACACGGACGGGTATCGCGTGGTATTGTTCGTGGATTTCGCGCGGCCGCTGAAGTCGCCCTGGAACAAGCTGCTGGATGCGGTGCTGAACATGGCTTCGCTGGCGCCGTTCCTGCGTGAGGCGGGCATGAAACAGAAGAAGTGGGAGAAGAAGATGGGGGAGAGGAAGTAAACCGCAGACCACACAGACCACACGGAAAGGGGGAAGGAAGTTGGGCTTGTGGGTTGCGTCGGGCGGGAAATGTGCTAATGATTTTGGACATCACTTATATTGCTTATGAAACTCGCAAAAATTGTCCTACCCGCTTTGGTCCTGCCGCTGGCTCTTTTCGTCACCGGTTGTGAAACGATGGATCATGATGATCATGCCCATGCGGCTCCGTCTGCCCATGTCAGCGCTTGGGCGAGCGTGACTGAGGCTGTCGCGGTGATGACGCCGACCGAGGGGAGCAAGACCAAGGGAGTGATCCACTTCACGCAAGCCGGTGCGAAGGTGAAGATCGAGGGCAGCATCGAGGGGCTGACCCCGAATCAGAAGCACGCCATCCATATCCACGAGGCGGGCAACCTCAACTCCAAGGATGGCACGGCCACGGGCGGACATTACAATCCCGAGGGACATGCGCATGGACTGACGAGTGCCGCGATCCGGCATGCGGGTGATCTGGGCAATCTGCAAGCTGATGGCAGCGGCAAGGCGACCCTGAGCCTCGTGGTGGACAATATCACGGTGGCGGGCCTGAAGAACCCGATCGTGGGCCGCGGCGTGATCATCCATGCGAAGGAAGATGACGGCGGGCAGCCGGTCGGCAATGCAGGCGCCCG
>CAZRGY010000664.1:0-2381 GCA_964599715.1 uncultured Verrucomicrobiota bacterium
CGGCCGTTGAAACCTTTGCCCAGCAGATCGCGCAGGGTGAAGAAGTTGCCGAGCGATTTGCTCATCTTCTTGCCCTCGACGAGCAGGTGGGAGCCGTGCAGCCAGTATTTCACGAACTTCTGGCCGGGCGCTTGCACGCCTGCGCCTTCGCTCTGGGCGATCTCGTCCTCGTGATGCGGGAACATGAGATCCTCGCCGCCGGCGTGGATGTCGAAGCTCGCGCCGAGGACGTCCATGCTCATGGCGCTGCACTCGATGTGCCAGCCGGGGCGGCCCTGGCCCCAAGGGCTGTCCCAGAAGACATCGCCGTCATCCGGCACGCGGGCTTTCCAGAGGGCGAAATCGGCGAGTGATTCTTTCTCGTATTCGTCACTGGCCACCCGTTCACCGACGCGCATGCCGTCAAAATTCAGGTTCACGAGCTGGCCGTATTTGCAGCCGCAACCGCGATACTTCTCGATGCTGAAATAGACCGAGCCATCCGCCGCCTGATAGGCGATGCCGCGGGCGATGAGCTTCCCGATCAGCTCAACGATCTGCGGAATGTATTCCGTGGCGCGGGGCATGACGGACGGGGGCTTGCAGCCGAGCGTCTTGAGGTCTTCGAGGAAGGCGGCCTCATATTTGCCAGTGTATTCGCGCAGGGTGGTCTTGGCCTCGCGGACGCGCTTGATGATCTTGTCCTCCACGTCCGTGATGTTCATCACATGCTTCACATCATAGCCGCGGAACTCGAGGAAGCGGCGCAGGAGGTCGGTGAAGACGAAGGTGCGGAAATTCCCGATGTGCGCGAAGTCGTGGATGGTGGGGCCGCAGCAGTACATGCCCACGTATTTGCCAGCGGGATCGAGCGGCACAAACTCCTCAAGGGAGCGCGACAAGGTGTTGTAAAACTTAACGGCCATGTTTCAGTGCCGGGAGGTTACGGAAGGCGGGAAAAGTTCAAAGTGTAAATTTTGAGGAACAAAATCCCGAATCCTAAAAGGGAAACGCAGCAGGGATGCAGCGTAACCCGCACGCTGGCCCCGACCTAAACGTCGGGGTGAAAAGCGTGCGCTACGGGGAAAGGTTCTACTTCTTCCCCTGTTTCTTGAGGAGAATCTTGCTGGTGAAGAGGCCGGTGACTTTTTCGCCGTGGCTAAAGACCCAGTCGTTGAGTTCCTTTACGGGGACGCTCACGGCATCGCCGGATTTCATGGTGCCGAGGTTCACGGGGTCGTTGTCGAGGCGGCCATGGATCTGTTCACCTTCCAGGCGGTCCACGCTGATCCAGATGAATTCGGTGTGCAGGTTGCGCGTGACGGGGGCTTTGATGGCGAAGTTTTGATCAGGCTGGCGCTGGTTGAAGGCGGCCACGAATTCCGGCCAGCGGCGGCGGGCCTCGGCCACGGCGGCGATCATCTCCGGGTCTTCACCGGAGACTTCGATGACGGGGAGCTGGGTGATTTTCTGGAAAACCTCGAGCGGGTTCTCGCTGCGGAGTTCGTCGATGAGGCTGTTATCGAAGAGGTTCAAGTGGCCGGTCTCGGGGCAATAGACGGCGAGGCAATCATCCCCGGCGAGTTCGGCGGCGAGATGGGAAATCTGGCGGTAGGCGGTGCTGCGGTCGGGCAACTGGCCGACGCGCAGGAGGTCGGCGGAGAGCCAGGCGCGATGTTCGCGGATGACTTTCTTCAGGCGTAGATCAGGGCAATCCTCGGCTGCCTTGTCGGGTTCATCGAAGTAAGGGCGGTCGAAATTATTGACGAGGTAGAAGCTACCTTGGTGGCCGATCATGAAGAGCGGAGTGGTGCCGACGACGTAGGTCTTTTGCGCCACGTTTTCATCTTGGGAGACATCCTTGTCCTTGGCTGTTTCCACGGGGACACCCCAAGCGATGCTGGTGCGTTGGGCCAGGGAATCGACATCCATCTTGCGACTCTCGCCAAGGAGGAGGACGAGGGAGATGAGGGGGCGATCGTCTTTCTTCCGGCGCGGGCGTTCCATGAAGAGCGCGACGGTGAACCAGACGAAGCTAAGACAAAAGACCAGTTGCAAGGCATCGAAGGGGCCTTTCGCCAAAAGGACACCCAAGCGGATGGAGATATACGCGGTAGCCAGCAGACCGAACCAGTAGCCCCACAAGCGGTTACGCCAGACACCATAGCCGGAGAACAGCAGCCAGATGCCCGTGAGCCAGGTCATGACGGGGGAGGGCGCCTTGTCGAGCAGGACCAGCACAATGGAGGCGAGGCCACCCAGCATCAATGCCAAGGCAGACCAAGTTTTCTCACCACCAGGCGGTCGGAACGACGACTGCATTGAACTAGTGTATAGGTGAGTTTGGGCGAATTGGCTAGTGCAAGCTTAGAGCCTGTTTTTAACAGGCTCTAAGAGTCAGT
>CAZRGY010000665.1:0-2381 GCA_964599715.1 uncultured Verrucomicrobiota bacterium
GATTTCGAGGTCATGTCGAATGATTCGCTGATCGAACAGTTCCGGAGCCTGACGTTTGCGGTGCGCGTGGGGGTGGTGGTAATCAGCTCCATTTCATTGCTGGCGGCCGGTATCGGCATCATGAATATCATGTTGGTTTCCGTGACCGAGCGTACCCGGGAAATCGGTGTGCGGCGGGCCATCGGGGCGAAGAAACGTAATATCCTAACGCAATTCATCATGGAGGCGGTGGTGATATGCCAGATCGGCGGTTTGATCGGGGTGGCGCTTGGCCTGCTGGGCGGGAACGCAGCGGCCATCTATTTCGAGACGCCTCCCGTGGTGCCGATGGACTGGGTGGTGCTGGGATTATTGATCTGCTCGGCGGTGGGCATCATTTTTGGGACCTATCCGGCGTTCAAGGCGGCGAATCTGGATCCGATCGATTCGTTGCGCTACGAGTGATCGGGCCAGCGGGGATTTATTTGGAATTGCCGCAAGGAGCTGGAGCGGGTTTGCTAGCGCCACCAATCCGAGGGTTAAGAAACGACAATCATGTTATTGCGTCAGGTCGCCAGTGATTTCTCGAAGCACCCGCTCTTACCGGGGGCGGTGCTGGTATCCATCGCGGGAGATGCCCAAGCCCGGCGGCTAAGCCCCTACACGGCAGATGAACTAGCCGGTTACAACCAGCTCGCTCTAAAGGATATCATCGCGAGGCTGCGGGAGTCTGGGGCGATCGGAGTGGAGCAGGGGAATGACTTGCTGCGCTTGGATACGGATTACGCCCAGTGGCATAATTATCTCCAGGAGCATATTCCTGAGGTGTGCAGGATAACGGAGTGCCATGAGGAATCGGTCCTGCGTCTGCAACGCGCCTTGTTCAGTGCGCGACTGCTCGCGGAATATCTGGAGATACTCACGCCACCCCAGGTTTCCTTTGAGAAGACTGCGACGGGGACCACGGATTTGCTGGCGAGTCTGCATGAGTCATTCCGCAAGATAGTGGGGGGCATCTGGTCGGTGATGACTGCCGAGTATGACCGGTCGCTGGTGGCGGATGCCTCGGGGCAATTCTGGGTGGCCTGTCTGTACAGCAACAATCCCCAACGCATGGCCGGAGGGTTTGTCGGTTTGTTTCAGCGCCCCAACCGGGAGCGGTTCCTGGCGCTTACCGGGAGATTGGCGGGTACCGGGCCGTTGCGGGTCAAGGATGAGGTGTCGGAGTTCCTGCAACAGACGCCGGAGCGTTTGCAACAATTGCGTGATGCAGTGAAGGAAACCGTGAAGGCGGGCTTGGATCAGCCGTTCCGCGAGATCGCCCGCATCGTCAATAAACTGGAACTCCCGCCGCTGGTCATCCTGTTCTACGATTCACTTTTGCGCGAGATATGCGATTCACTTGCTGGGATCGACGGGGACTTCTCGGCCAAGGAGAACCGGTTCGTGCAATACCTGTTGGAGCAGACTTCGACCATTTGCCACGAAGTTCAGAGACAGGCGGCGGAAGAATCGCAAACGGTGGGGCATGAGCGGCTGGACGAGATACTGCTCGAACTGGACGAACTCGTTGGCCTGGATGCGGTGAAGCAGAAGGTGCGCGAGGTGGCGAACTTCGCGCGATTGCAGCAGATGCGCATCGGGCAGGGAATGCCGGCGATCCCGGTCTCGTATCACACGGTCTATACCGGGAATCCGGGGACGGGCAAGACGACGATGGCGCGGTTGATGGGGCGCATCTTTCGGGTGCTGGGCGTGCTCAAGAAAGGGCATGTGGTGGAGTGTGACCGTGCGGCTTTGGTAGCCGAATATGTGGGGCAAACGGCACCGCGGACCAATGCCTTGGTGGATTCGGCGCTGGACGGCATCCTGTTCATCGATGAGGCCTACACGCTGGCCAAGGATGGGGAAGACTTTGGGCGTGAGGCGATCGATACTTTGCTGAAACGCATGGAGGATAATCGCGACCGATTGATCGTCATAGTGGCCGGTTACCCGGACAATATGCGGACCTTCATCGATTCGAATCCGGGGCTGAGTTCTCGATTCACGCGGTATATCGAGTTCCCTGATTATTCGGTGCCGGAGCTGTGTCGTATCTTCGCGAGTGTCTGTCGTAAGAATACGTTGCAGCTCTCGCCTGAGTTGCGGGAGAAGCTCGTCCATCATTTCACCTATCTGCGGGAGCGGGCGGATGAGCAGTTCGGCAATGCACGGCTGGTGCGGAATTGTTTCGAAGCAGCGATCAATTCCCAGGCGATGCGTTTGGCGGCGAGCGGGGATTTTAGTGCCACGGCGCTGAGTCATCTCACGGAGGATGATCTGGCCTCGCCAGCGCAGGAGCAGTTGCAGGCCTATCGTGCGGCGGCCAAGCATTACGAGGTGAAATGCCCGGGTTGCAA
>CAZRGY010000666.1:0-2375 GCA_964599715.1 uncultured Verrucomicrobiota bacterium
GTTGAAACATCGGATTTATCTTCGGCGGCTTCACGAAGTTCCTGATAAGTCCGCAGATCAAGCACCACGGCGACACGTTGGCCTGTTGCATCAACCAAGAACTCTTCCCGTCGGCGTGAAGCTGTCTTCATGCTGGAAGGCTAGTTTATTGCATGAGGTTATGCAAATGAACTATTCGATAGGAGCTTTACCAGCTTTGGCGAACCATGATTTACGTAACTCACTCCACAGCTCAGATGGACTTGGTTTGTCCAAAATCCCTATGCCGAAACCTGCATCATCAATGCCAAAACGTGTGCCACAGGTCGGGCAGGGGAGTCGACTTCCAGTGGCAAAAGATTTGGAGGTGTCGTTGATGGGGGACCAAGGCGGTGTTACTCCGCACTCATGAAAGCAAACGGGACAGAGCCATTGGCCAGCCATGGTCTCGTAAAATCGATACATCCTTTCCACATACTGGCTTTCATCCATGGGGAACTCGTGTTCCGTCGTCGGGCCAGCAGTTTTGATCAGATCATAGTCATCACAGATTTTGCTGTGAAAACTTCTGGTCCTTTCATGAAACGCAGTAAATATTTTCAGACCTGCTTCGACAAAGCTCATTCTATCCAATACCTCCTGGCATTGGGCAGCAGTCATTCCGGGTTTCCAATCGCTGATATCGAAGTAGCATTTTCGCAGGATGCTATCTATTCGTAGATGCGTGATGTACGGTGCATAATGAGACATATCGGCATAGAACGGAGGTTCACCTTGATGTCCGGGAAGTGCGTAGCCGAAGGCGACCGGAAGTTTGTGAGTTGGATGAAGGAATTCTTCAAGACGATTCACTGGTGGGAAATGGCCGCCACTGGTTATTGAAAAAGGAACATAACCACCAGCGGCAAAGCATTCGTCCAAGAGGGTGAAGAATTCTTCATCGACCACCCTTGGCCTGAAATAAAACCTGAAATCAACCCAGTTACCCATGGCATTGATACCATGGCACAGGGTTATTCCCCAAACAAGGCTTTCGCAAATTCTTGCGGATCGAAGGGCTGCAGGTCATCCGCCTGTTCGCCGACGCCGATGAACTTCACGGGGATGCCGAGTTCCTTCTGGATGGCGACGACCATGCCGCCCTTGCTGGTACCATCGAGCTTGGTGATGACGAGGCCGGTAAGGTTCACGGCCTTGTGAAATTCCTTCGCCTGGTTCAGAGCGTTCATGCCGGTGGTGGCATCGAGCACGAGCAGGACTTCATGGGGCGCTTTGGGCATCTGCTTCTCGATGACGCGGTGGACCTTTTGGAGCTCCTTCATGAGATTGCTCTTGGTGTGCAGACGACCGGCGGTATCTACGAGGAGATACTTGGCGTTGCGCGAGGTGGCGGAAGTCACGGCATCGTGAGCCACGGAGGCCGGATCGGAATTGTATGCACCAGCGATGACGGGGGCGTTCAGGCGCGTGCCCCAGAGTTTCAATTGCTCAATCGCGGCGGCGCGGAAGGTATCGCAGGCGGCCATGACGACGGCGTGGCCTTCATCGTGGAAACGCTTGGCGAGCTTGGCGGTGGAGGTGGTCTTGCCGGTGCCGTTCACACCCACGACGGCGATGACGGTGAGACCGCTCGGCTGCGTCTTGATGCCTCGATGGCCTTCGCCGAGGGATTTCGCGACCTCTTGCGCGGCGATGTGTGAGACGTCCAGCGCTTGGCCGCCCTGTGACTCGTAAGCCTTGCGGACGGCGGCGAGGATCTGGTTGGTCATCGGCACGCCGAAATCCGCGCCGAGCAATGCGGCTTCCAGTTCTTCGACCGTATTGGCAGTCAGTTTGGGCGAACCGGTGACGATCCGCTTGATCTCGTGCACCAGCTTGTCACTGGTCTTTTTGAGGCCCTCTTTGAGGCGTTGGAAGAGTCCCATGCGAAAAAATTCTAATTGGCGGACGGATTGGCCGGTGTGTGGCCGTAGCGGACGCGGTTCTGTTCCGAGCGCTCGCGCAGCTTCTGCACATTGCTATAGGGCAGGCGGATGGAACCGATAAGCGGCTTGCCTTTGTTCATCCCGTGGCAATCGGAGCCGCCGGTGATGAGCAGGTTCTTCTGCTCCGCGATCATCAGGTAATGCTCGCTCACGGCGGTGGAGTGCTTCGTGTGAAAGCACTCGATGCCGTCCATGCCTGCCTCGACGAGCTCGGGGATCATGTCATCGCTGCGGTTGAGGCCGGGATGCGCCATCACGGCGACGCCACCGGATTCGTGGATGAGTTGGATGGCGTCCGGCGCGGAGATGCGGAACTTCGGCACCCAACCGGGGCGGTTCTTTTTCAAGAAACGCTCGAAGGCTTCGTCCAAGGTGCGGCAGATGCCGGCTTCCACCAAGGCGCGACCCACG
>CAZRGY010000667.1:0-2373 GCA_964599715.1 uncultured Verrucomicrobiota bacterium
GTCCGGCTTGGATTCTGAGCGCCGAACTGCCCGTGACCAGCGCGCGGATTCTCCCAATATCAAGGAGGTGTTTTAACTGAGGTGCCCATTCCGCAAGGTTCTGAACTTCGTCCAAAATGAAATACGGCACCTCACCGTCGGCTGCTGCGCGGGCGTAGCTCTTGCCTAGAATGTGGTCGCAATACCACTGGCCGAGTTCGGTGATCGGCGACGTCAGTCGCTTCAGTTCGGGCAAATCATCAAACTGGATGCGAAAAATCCTCTTCGGTGAAACACCGTCAGCCAGCAATGATTCGATGATCTGCGCCAATAGTGTGGACTTCCCAACCTGCCGAGGCCCTCTCAGCACGACGGCGGGGGACAACCGGCTCCGGAGACCGCTCAGAACCGGCTGATACGCCCAGCGGCGAATGGGCGGCGTTGGAGGAACAGGATCGCCCTGCCACCAAGGGTTCATGTCACGCAAGGTGCGCTCCAATCCTTGGCTCAACAATTTGATCAGTTCCAATTGCGTCATTCAGTGCCGGTTCGTCATCGCAGATTGAATCTTTTGCTTCTATTGGTCACGCCCTTCGCTCCCGAATACTCGCCAGAATCTCCGCCACCACTTCCCCCTTCGGCTTCGCACCCTGCGGGCCTTTGCCGTGGAGGCGGACGCTGACGTTGCCGGCTTCAACGTCGCGGGCTCCGATGACGAGCATGGTGTGGACGCGGGCC
The DNA here is from genome assembly GCA_964599715.1 of uncultured Verrucomicrobiota bacterium. Taxonomy (GTDB): domain Bacteria; phylum Verrucomicrobiota; class Verrucomicrobiia; order Limisphaerales; family JAEYXS01; genus JAEYXS01. The sequence goes on from CAZRGY010000667.1 coordinate 718, forward strand.
TGTTCGGCGCTGGCGATCTTCGCCTTGATGGGGTCGGAGGTGAAGTCGGCCTCGGCGCGGACCATGTGGGCGCGGAGTTCGTTCAGGAGCGGCTTCGCGTAATCCACCAGCAACGGATCGTCGTTGAGCGTCAGGATGCGGACCTGTTCGGGTGCGAGCCAGAGCGGGAAGTTGCCCGCGTAATGCTCGATCAGGAACGCGATGAAGCGCTCGTGCGTGCCGAGCGGCGCGCGATGGATGCAGAGCGGCGTCTTGTCGGTGTTGTCCCGGTCGCGATACGTGAGGTCAAACTTGCGCGGCACGGCAAAGTCCACCTGGTTCGTGGCGAGCGTGAATTCGCGGCCGATGACGCTCCAGACCTGCACATCGATCTTGGGGCCGTAGAAGGCGGCTTCGTTCGGCACTTCGATGTAGTTGATGCCGCTGTTCTTCAAAACGTCGCGGACCATGTCCTCGGTCTTCTTCCACAGCTCCGGTTCGTCCACGAATTTCTGGCCGAGCTTGGCGGGGTCATGGGTGCTGAAGCGCATCTGGTATTTTTCGATGCCGAAGATCTTGAAATACTTGAGATACATCTCGTTCACCGCGTTGAACTCGGATGCGAACTGCTCGGCGGTGCAATAGATGTGGGCGTCGTTCATCTGCATGGAACGCACGCGCATGAGGCCGAACAACTCGCCGGACTGCTCGTAGCGATAGCAGTTGCCGTATTCCGCCAGGCGCAAAGGGAGGTCGCGGTAACTGTGCGGTTCCGCCGCAAAGATGCGGTGGTGATGCGGACAGTTCATGGCTTTGAGGTAGTAGCGGTCCGGCTTTGAATTAACCTGGTATATGAGGTGAGACAGGAAAATGCTTTGGCCAACTTCCTCAATTAGCTTTCGGATGTGTTCCGGCTTTTGTTTCAATCGTTCTCGAACCAATCCGAAGACATCACCACCTCCTTCACGAGCAAGCTCCCGTGAAACATCCTTTCCTTTTAATTCAAGCGATGTAGCGATCTCATCTGTATACTCAGCCAGTTGATCCTTGATCGCTTGATTTGCCAGATCGTCTGGTGAGTCGGTGAGCTCCATAGGAGGAAACATGCTCTCCTCATAATATGGCAAATGGCCGCTCGTTAGATACATTTGCTCCTTGGCCAGATGCGGGGTGCGCACGCGGACGTAGCCGGCCTGAAACTCCGTTTCCTTGGCCAGCTTCTCCAGTTCCTCGATCATCGCGCCGCCCTTGGGCAGCCACAGCGGCAGGCCCGGCCCGGTGTAGTCGGGATCGAAGGTGAACAGGCCCATGTCCGCGCCGATCTTGCGGTGGTCGCGCTTCTTCCCCTCCTCCAGCATGGTGAAGTAGGCCTCCATCTCCGTCTTGTTCTTGAAGGCGGTGCCGTAGATGCGCTGGAGCTGCGGGTTCTTCTCGTCGCCCTTGTAGTAGGCGCTGGCCACGTTCGTGAGCTTGAACGCGCCGATGTTGCCCGTGCGCATGACGTGCGGTCCGGCGCAGAGATCGATGAAATCGCCGTTTTGATAATAGGAGATCGCTTCTCCTTCCGGAATGCTGTTCAGCAGGTCCAGCTTGAAGGTGCTGACGGTGGCGCGTTCGGAGAGCGCACCGAGACGACCGCTTTGGGCGTCTTTGATGGCTTGCTCGCGGGTGACGACG
>CAZRGY010000668.1:0-2367 GCA_964599715.1 uncultured Verrucomicrobiota bacterium
GCTTCGTTGCCCGAAAAGCCGGCGCTGCTCTGGACGGCCAGGACCGGCGGTCCTGTCAAATCTTCGGCGGCCATCGTGGATGGCAGGGTGTTCATCGGATCAGACGACGGCCTGGTGCATACGCTGGACGTCAAAACCGGCAAAAGCCTTTGGACACTCAAGACCGATGGCCCTATCGAGGCATCACCGCTTGTCATCGGGGGCAAGGTGTTCGTTGGCTCCTCGGACGGCTTCCTTTACGCGGCAGACGCTGCGACAGGAAAGCAGCTTTGGAAATACCAGACGGAGGACAAGATCCTTGGTGCCGCCAACTGGGTGCATTCGCCGGACGGAAAGGCGCTGTGGATTCTTGTTGGCAGCTATGATTTCAAGCTGCATTGCGTCGAGGCTGGGACTGGAAAAAAGGTCTGGGAATACGAAAGCGGCAACTACATCAACGGCTCGCCTGCAGTGTCCGAAGGCCGCACCGTCTTTGGCGGCTGCGACGCGCTGCTGCATGTCATCGACCTCAAGGACGGCAAACAGATCAAGGAAGTCGATGCGGGGGCGCAGGTGGCAGGCTCGGCGGCACTGGCGGGCAGCTACGCCTACTTAGGCCATTACGAAAACGAATACCTCGCCGTGGACATCGACAAGGGCGAACGCAAATGGGCCTACAAGGAACGCAATTTCCCCTACTTCTCCTCACCCGCCGTAACGAAGGACCGGTTGCTGTTTGGAGGGCGCGACAAACGCCTGCACTGTGTGAACAAGGAAGACGGCGAACAAATCTGGACCTTCAACACACGCGCCAAGGTGGACAGCTCGCCCGTGGTCACTGCGGACGGCAAGGTCGTCGTCGGCTCGGAAGATGGACGGCTCTACATGGTGTCGCTGAAGGATGGGAAAGAAATTTGGAACTTTGAGATCGGCCAGGCGCTGACAGCTTCACCAGCAGTCATCGAAGGCACGATCATCATCGGCAGCGAGGATGGAAACGTGTATTGTTTTGGGGATAAGAAATAGGCGTGCCAGTGAAACCCAAAGTTTACATTGAAACGACCATCGTGAGCTACCTCACGACACGACCGACGCGCGATGTGGTGATGGCGGCGATGATACAACAAACAAAGGAATGGTGGGCGTCGCAGCGCGAGAAATATGATCTGTTCATTGCGGAACCGGTCATGAGGGAAGCGACAAAAGGCGATGCCATCGCCGCACGGAAACGAACTGAAGTGTTGCGGACACTGAATGTCCTCCCGGCCACCGACCGATCCTTGCGATTGGCGCGAAGTTTTCTCACGCATTTCGCCATGCCTGAAAGGGCGGCGGATGACGCACTGCATGTCGCCATCGCCGCGTCACATGGCTTGAATTACCTTCTCACCTGGAATTGTCGGCACATTGCCAATGCAACCATTCGGTCAAAACTGGAGGCGCTCTGTCTGTTGGAAAACTTGCGTTGCCCCTTGATTTGCACACCCCCTGAGCTAATGGGAAATACCAATGAAAAATGAATCCATCCTTGAAGAGATTCGCCGCATTCGCGACGAGCACGCGAAAGAATTCAACTACGATCTCGACGCCATATTTGCCGACATCAAGCGTCACGAGCGCGAGATGAAGAAAAGCGGTTGGAAGTTCAAGACGCCGAAAACACCGCTACCTCGAACCCTCAAAGCGGCCTGACCATACACACCATGAGCACCATCACCATCCAACCCGCTCCGGTGCCCGCCATGCCTCCCATTCAGAAGGAGACCAAGGCGGGCAATTACTTCGTCGCCAATTATCCGCCGTTCGCCTTCTGGAAGCCCGAGTTCAAGCCGGAGTTCGATGCCGCCATCGAACAGCCGCCCCGCCCGGACACGCCGCTGGGCGTTTACATGCACATCCCCTTCTGCCGGAAGCGCTGTCATTTCTGCTATTTCAAGGTCTATACGGACAAGGACGCCTCCCAGATCAAGGCCTACATCGATGCCGCGCTGGCCGAGCTGGAGTTCTATGCGAAGAAGCCATTCGTCGGCGGACGCAAGGCGAACTACGTCTATTTCGGCGGCGGCACGCCCAGCTACCTTTCGGAAAAGCAGCTTCACATGCTCACCGACGGCATGAAGCACCTCATTCCCTGGGACGGCGCGGAGGAGGTCACCTTTGAATGCGAACCCGGCACGCTCACCGATCACAAACTGGCGGCCATCCGTGAGATCGGCGTCACACGCCTTTCGCTCGGTGTGGAAAACTTCAGCGACCACATCCTCGACATCAACGGCCGCGCGCATCGCAGCAAGGAAATCGCCCGCGCCTATGGTTACGCCCGTGAAATCGGCTTCCCGCAGATCAACATCGATCTCATCGCCGGCATGGTCGAGGAGACCGAGGACA
>CAZRGY010000669.1:0-2366 GCA_964599715.1 uncultured Verrucomicrobiota bacterium
GCTTCTTCGGCCCATGCGCGCCGAGCACCAGGATGCGCTCGATATCGCCTGTGCGACTGGGACCGGTGACGAGGGAGATCATGCTGGGATAATTGCCGTCGTATTTCCGCTGGATGAAAGCAAAGCCTGCTGTGAGATCGCGCACGAGCTGCTCGCGCCGGGCGATGACCACATGATGCGGCGGCAATACGCTCAAGGCGCGTCCACCCGAGCTGCGGCTGGTGACGATGAGGCTGCCGGTCTGGGCGATAAGCACATCGCACTCGGTGATGCCCGCATCGCACGCCTCCATCTCATTCTTGTCGTAACCGCCCCCGGTAAGCAGCTTGGGCAAGCCCAGAGCGGATGCAGCCTTGTCCGTCAATTCACTGCGATGCGTCGCGATCTTCTTCCAGCCTTCCGCCTGGGCGATCTCTTTCAAGATAGCCATGGCCGCGGCTTCATCGGCTGCCTCGCGGAAATCCGTCTTGAGATCAGCCGAGGCGGCACGAAAGTGAGCGATCTGCTCTTCGGGCGTCTCACCCCCATCCGGCAACCACGGCTTCGCGGATTGCACGGGGCGGCCGGGGAACGTTTGAGCGGGCTCATGCCCGCCATGCGTGCCGGGATGCGGCGCGGTCAGCGTCAATGCTTCGCGGATACGGCCTAAAATCTTTTCGCGCTCGGTCATGCTCATTTCCCAGATTTGTTTTTGCGCCACCATTCTTTGAAGCTCTCGGGCGCGACCGGCTGCACATCACGTGTCGCCGTCCATGAGCGCGCCGGATCAAGCTTGGAGCCCAGCACGAACTTGTGCAGCGGCTGGAACATACGGGCGAGTTCCTTGCCCACCTGCCACATGCCGGGACGGTTCGCCACGAAACCGAACACCTTGTAGGCGAACTGCTCCAGTGCCGATGGCTCCTCCTGACTGGCGTTACGCCGGTTCTGCAAAAGATGATGATGCAGGTCGATCTTCACCGGGCACGTCTCCGTGCACGCCCCACAGAGCGAGGAGGATCCGCTAAGATGTTTCCAATTCTGCAACCCGCGCAGATGCGGCGTGATGACGCTGCCGATCGGTCCGCTATACGTAGTGCCGTACGTGTGACCGCCCACGTTGCGGAAGATGGGGCACACATTCAGGCACGCCCCGCAACGGATGCAGTGCAAGGCATCGCGCTGTTCCGGATCGGCGAGCAGCAGGCTGCGACGATTATCGAGCAGCACCACATGCCATTCCTCCGGGCCGTCTGCTTCATCCGCCTGCTTCGGTCCGCCGTAAAGCGTATTGTAACCCGTCACCGCCTGCCCCGCACCTGCTGTGGCGAGCATGGGGAGGAAGAGCGCGAGGTCTTCCATCTTTGGTAAAATCTTCTCGATGCCCAGCAGCGTGATCATCGTCTTGGGCAGGGCCGCGGTGAGCCGCGCATTGCCCTCATTCTCCGTGAGCGAGATCATGCCCGTCTCGGCCACGGCAAAGTTCGCCCCCGTGATGCCGATATCCGCCTCGATGTATTTCTTTCGGAGCGCCCGCCGCGCGATCATCGTCAGCTCTTCCGGCTCTTGCGTCGGGGCGCTGCCCAGTTCCTTCTGGAAAAGATCGCTGATCTCATCGCGCGTGAGATGCATCGCCGGGAAGACGATGTGATACGGCGGCTCCTTGCGGAGCTGCACGATGTATTCGCCGAGATCGCTCTCCACCACTTCGAAACCCGCCTTCTCCATCGCATCGTTCAGATGGATCTCCTCCGAGGTCATCGCCTTCGATTTGATGACGCACTTCGCCTTCTTCTCAGCAATCAACTTTACGATGATCTCGCGCGCCTGTTCGCCAGTGCTGGCCCAGTGCACTTTCGTGCCGCGCGCCTCCAGCTTGTCCGCGAACTCCGTGAGATACTTGTCGAGATGATTGATGGCCTCCCATTTCGTCTCGGCAGCGGCCTGACGGGCGGATTGCCAGTCGCCAAAAGCGGACTTCCGCTTGTCGCGGGCCACTTCGTATTTCTTCAGCGCCGTCTGGATGAGCCCACGATGACGCAAATCCCGCGTGATGACGCTGGCCTGGTCGAGAAATTCTTGTGAGTGACTGCTCATGGTTTAATTGGTCTGCGCGAGCGAACCCGAGCCATAAAGGAAATAGTTGTCGGTCTGGTGGATATCCGCTGTCCAGCCAAGCTGCTGCAACCGCGCGGCCAGCTCCGTCGGCTCGTAGAACACCTTGTAGATCTGGAAGGTGCGGCCATCGTTCAGACGGCGGATATGCGTGGTGGAATCTTTGTCGGGCAACTTATGGTCCGCCGCCATGGAGGAACTCGCATGTAGCGAATCCACGAAGAAGAACCGCCCGTCGGGATGGGCGGTCAGGGCCATCAGTGCGACCAGCA
>CAZRGY010000670.1:0-2366 GCA_964599715.1 uncultured Verrucomicrobiota bacterium
CACATAGACGGCCACGATGAACATGCTCGCGAGGCTGATCAGTATGGCTGCATCCAAGCCGGCGATGGAGCCCCAGCGGAACGAATGCAAGGGTAGGGCGATGGCCAAAGCTTTCCAGATGGCGTTGCCAAAGGTGGTGCGTTCACCCGTCCAGAAAAGGCTGTGTGCCAATCCAAAGAGCAACGCGTTTTGCATGGCCAGTTGTTCCGCGTAATCGAAGTGAGAGAAGAGATACTGAGAACCGAACCCCACGATCACTGCTCCGGCAATGGCGCCACGCGGAGTCCGCGCCCGGCATGCTTGCACGAACACATAGGCGCCGATGGCCAGCAGGATGATTTTCTCCCGGCTGAAATCCGGTATGAACTGATAGCCCAGGTTATGCGGCATCGCGGCGATCAAGGCCGTCAGGGAGGCGATCAGGAATTCTCTCGCCGTTTCGTTACGTTGGGTGAAGGCCAGCCAAGCGAATACGGCGCAGTTGATCGCTGTCAAGGCGAGGAAAAGGCTGGTGCCATACTGGACTGCTGGAATGGTGGCCAGAACTGGCAGAATCAGTGTCCGCGCGCGCCAATACTCTGAGTTTTGCAGGAAGCTGGTCAGGCGAAGATTGAAGACCCACGCAAACGCACAAAGCATGGGTGCCAGTGACGCGATACGGAAGCGGATGCCGTCCAGATAATCTACCGAACGCAAATGGGCTGAGGTCGCGAGGATCCAGAGAATGGCCGCTGCGTAAGGAGTCCAGCGCTGGGCATACGAGCGATTCAACAGGTTTTGGCCCATGGGAAAAGCGAACAGGCTCAGGAATAAGGCGGGCATGAACCAGCGCCAGAGCAGCGGACTTAGCCGGGTCCATGCCTGGCTGTCCTCGCCGATCACCGAACGGAAATGAAGCGGCAAGATGAGATTGGTCAGCAGTAACACCACGCCCAGTGCCATGGCGGTGCTGGGCAATTGCAAGGGCCGTAAGTAGAGCTTGAGACTGCTGAACCTTAGAGCCGTGAAGATCGTAGCGGCGGCGCAGAGCGAGCCGGTCCAGACCGCGCGGTTCTCCATCATGGACGCCTGGCTGATGAGGATGAACGGTATGAACACGAACATGTTCTCCAGCCAGAAGAGCAGGGCCGTATCGTGCAACAGCAGTCGTCGGGAGAGGAACAGGGCGGTCAGGACAAGCAGCAGCTCATAGATCTGCAGTGCGCTGAAGTTGAAAGCGAGTTGGGATTGCTCCTGACCGAGCATTTGCGGGTCCACCGAGACCATGTAGATGCCCTGCAGCATGAAGAGGGCACTGAGAAGAAAGAACGGATTGCTATCGATGATCAGGCTCAGGAGTTTGCGCCAAGGGATGTTCGTGAAGAGATCGCCCAAACTGTGATGGCGCTCCAGCCAATGATCTTGCGCTTCAGGAATGTAAGGTGGGGTTGTTGGTAGACTGGGGTTTGGGGTGGATGAGGCAGGTTCAGAACCTTTCTGCGAACCGTCTGAAGGGGAGTTTTCAGCGTTCATAGGGTATTCCTTGGTTGGTTGTTAATAATCAATTACTATCATTGGCTATCATTGTAAATACTTTTCTCTCAAAATTTGTTAAAATCATGATTTTGACCTAACTAATTGATTTCAGGTGATTAGCAGAGTATTCGCGTGAGAAAGCTTCCGGTGAATTGAAAAATCTGAGTTGCTTTTATATAAGATATGAGAGTATTTGATAATCAATGAGCACACCTGCAGATGTCTCCAGTCCACAATGGTTCTCCATCAAGGAAGCCGCCGAATACCTCTCCATCAGCGAGCCGACGCTCTATCGATGGATGCAGGACGGCAAGATCACCTACCGCAAGGTGGGGGATTCCACGCGCTTCTTGAAGGAGGACCTAGACTCAGTGGTGGAAGTGCACCCAAGCGCGAAGGAACTGGTGAAGGTGGAGCTGACGTGCCCGGCCTGCAATCACGATGAGATGATCGAGGGGCGGATGGAGAGCACGGGCCGCAGCTATTTCGTACCGAAGAAGACGAAATTCTGGACGCTCAAGGATAGTAATGTGGAGACCCGCGCCCGGATGTGTAGTCGCTGTGGCTACCTGATGCTGTTCGGCGATGTGGCGAAGCTTGAGGCGCTCATCGAGCACAAGGAGAAGATGATCGCTGCGCAGGAGAAGAAAGAACCGGGCAGCACCAAGGGCGAGTCATAAAGGTAGTTTTCGGCGCGGTGTGTTAGCTCAGTTGATGTTTCGAAAAGGGTGGAAAGATGTTTGGTTTGTTTGCGCTAATGTTGGTGGCCATAGCCGCGATACTTTGCGGCTACCGCATGGCGCGGGGTTGGTCGCAGAGCTGGCTGATGACGGGGGTGATGGTGTTTCTCC
>CAZRGY010000671.1:0-2086 GCA_964599715.1 uncultured Verrucomicrobiota bacterium
GGTAAGGGGACCACCGTTGCCTTTTTGAACCGCCGGATCGAGAAATCTCTGGCGGAAGCGTGCCGGCGGGACGGTTCCATTCCTTCGGTGAGCGCACCTACGGCGCATTGTGCTACAGAAGCTTTGGCGGCTGGTCTGGTTCTCAAGGCACCCCGGATCGACGATGGGCAAGTGCGGGAAAAGGGTGTTCTGCTGCTGAAGTTCAACGATCGGATCGTGGCTTTTCACCGAAGCGTGGACATGGCTGCGCTGCTGCGTCACTACTTCCTCGTGCTCGAGCCCAGTTGGACCGGCTATGCTCGCCCGGCCTTCCTTGCCTTCGTGCGCTACCGTGACCACCCCATCGTGGTGCTGTCGCCATTCCGGGGTGACTGGCAGTTGCTGGAGTCATTGGGCTCCAACCTGGTTCCGATTGAGTTGGGCAGTGGAGACTGGGTGGACCCGCGCGTTTTCCGGCCGCTCGAAGGAGAGTTGAAGCGCTTCGATGTGGTGATGATCGCGCGCTGGAACGCGGCCAAGCGGCTGGACCTGTTATTGCGTGCACTTCGGTCCATCGCGGACCCATCTTTTCGGGTCGCGCTGGTTGCCATGGCAGAACCGCATGACCCCGATCGTGATGGTGCGCTGAAGGCGATCGAGGGTTCCGGACTGCGCCCGCAATTCGAGGTCTTCGAGAACATTCACCCCGAGGAGGTGAACCAGATTCTGAATCAATCGAAGGTGAACCTCGTGTTGTCCAGTCAGGAAGGCGGGAACCGGGCGCTCTTCGAAGGCTTCTTCGCCGGCGTTCCGGGTGCCGTTTTTCGCAACCACATCGGGGTACGGGTAGAGCACTTTCGGCCGCAAACGGGGCGCCTGATTGACCGAGGCGAGCTCGCCGCGGAATTACGCTACTTCCGTAAAAACTGGAACGCGTTCGATCCGCGTCCGTGGGCGCTCGCAAACATTGCGCCCGAGGTATCCACCAGGCGCTTGAACGAGTTACTCCGGGTCCAATCGCAAAACCATGGCGAAAGCTGGACTGCCGACATCGTGATGAAGTGCAACAGCCCGAGCCTGCGTTACTACCCGGATGAGAACGCGGGACTTGGCCTGCCGACGATGGCCGATCTGCTGGAGCAATTCCCGCCGCCATGAGATGCCCGGCACTATCAGAACTTCCGCCACCACCCGCGGGTAAAACCGCCTGGCCATGGATGATTGAATCTTCGCCCTCTGAGGGAAGGGCAGGGTTCGTTCCCACTTCCGATGCACAGCCATCCTGGCCGAGGATCACCGTCGTTACGCCATCGTACAATCAGGCCCAGTACCTGGAAGAAACCATCCGCTCGGTGTTGCTGCAAGCTTATCCGAATCTCGAATACATCATCGTCGACGGCGGCAGCACGGATGGCAGCGTCGAAATTATCCGCAAATACGAAAAATATCTGTCCTGGTGGGTGAGTGAGAAGGACGAGGGGCAAAGCCACGCTATCAACAAGGGTTTTGTCCGGGCCAGTGGCAGCATTTACGCCTACCTCAACAGCGACGACCTGTATGAGCCCGGCGCCTTGCTGGCCGCCGCCGTCGCGATAGGGAAGGGCCATTCCTGGGTTGTCGGCCAGGTCCATTATCTGCAAGACGGGAAGCGAGCAGGCGTGGTGTACCAGCTTTCCGGGCAGCGATTTACGGACTGGTTCGTGACCTGCCCGGTGTCTCAGCCGGGATGTTTCTGGACGGCCGCACTGCACCGTCAGATGGGGCCGTTCAGGGAAGATCTGCATTACTTCTTCGACTACGAGTACTGGCTGCGTTTGCGCTTCATGGCCCGGATCAAACCCGTGGTGATGGAGCAGTCCCTGGCACTCTACCGCCTGCACCCGGAAGCCAAAACGATGAAGGGCAGCGCAGGGTTTGCCGCCGAGTTGAAAACCATCCGTCCACAGTACAAAGGTTTGTTGAGCCCCCGTCAGCGTGCCTGGTTGTGGGTCGTACAGCGGCACAGGAAAGCCCGCGAACACGGCTCGCGCGTGATTCCCCTCTTTCGGGAGGGCAAACGTGGGGCCGCGTTTTCACAGCTTAAATTGGCGTTTTTGACCTGGCCACT
>CAZRGY010000671.1:2096-2366 GCA_964599715.1 uncultured Verrucomicrobiota bacterium
ATTTTTCTCGCCATCAAACAGTTAGGACAAAAAACGCCCGCTCCTCCGCGGGCTCCCGACCTGGCGCGCGACGGGGAAGAGTAAACGGGCGCAGGGTTCTCAGTGTGGTGGTCACCTCGGATTACCAGGTTGGCCAGATCGTGACTGGCACGACGAGCGTGCAGTGCAGCACACGGCCTACCACTGATCGGGGTTACGCAAATTCACTAAGAGCCGCTTTCCCGCAGTATGCCCCAGGTGTAGCCGGCGGCGTTGGCCACTTGAGAAAGC
>CAZRGY010000672.1:0-2362 GCA_964599715.1 uncultured Verrucomicrobiota bacterium
TTTGCGATCCAGCTCCCGCACCGGCAGATCCAGGACCGTGAGCTTCATCCGGCACGCGATGTCCACGCCCACGGCATACGGGATCACCGCATTCTCCGTGGCCAACACTCCGCCGATCGGCAGACCATAGCCCAGATGCGCATCCGGCATGAGCGCCCCGCGCACCGCCACTGGGAGCTGACACGCCCGCGCCATCTGGTTCACCGCTTCCGGCTCCAGCCCCTCGCCCCACTGACGCCACCCCGCATGCGTCTCCCGCAACGCCCCCGCCGCCTTCGTCCGCACCAACGCCTGCGCGAACTCACCCCGCAACTCATCCCCCACGAACCGCGCCGGATCCTTCACAATCGCCTCCGCCTCCTCCACCAGCCGGGTCTTGTCCAACCCCTTCAGGATATACCGTGAAATAAAATCCACCCCCCGCCGCGTCGCATCCCCCGGCGGCACCCCCAACCGAATCAAATCTTTCGTGTTCATGAATCTCTTTTCCCCTTTATCAAAAATGCAACTGCTTCGCTGAACGCCCTTTTTTCCAACAACTTGGTGAAAACTACAGACGCATCGCTCTCCATCACTTCTTCGTCGGAAAAGTGTTCAAACTTATTGAGTAACGCGGCCTTGAACAATATTGGCGCGGCATGAGTTAGCATCACAGGATTGTTTGCAGTTTCCATAAAAAGCTTTTCTTGTGGAAAGGCATTGCCGTGAAGAAAGCAATTTCTGGCACCAAACAATTTCCAATAAAGATACTGTAATGGATTTACAACAACCGGCTGTTTCTTGACTGTAATTTGGAATCCAGAGCTGAACTCATCTTTCTTGGAAAGTTTTGTGGGAGCGAGCAGGTTTAAGACGTCATTGAGTTCGACTCTTCTTGAGTTGCCCGGATGACAAAGTGTCTCGAATGCACTAACCCAAAGCGCGATGCTCACCCCAAAATCGTAATGCCACATCAGATTTTTCTTTGGCAAACCAGCGGCATGATTGGCCACGGCAAGTGACCGAAACAGAGGATCCCATTGATTGTCGCCTTCAACAAACTGCTGCTTCCAGGCAGAAATAAGATATTTATACAAAGCGCTATCGGGATTGGCTCTTAAACCGTGGCCGAAAGATGGTAAATCCGCGTTTCTCTGTGCGCGAAAACGCTTTGTCGAGTTCCAAGAATTCAGTGCAGGCCCTAGGTGGTGGATGTGAACCCCATCACCTGCTGGCCTAAACGGATAGAAATCGAAGTAATCCGAATAAAGTGGGTGGAAAACATTCAATTGGCCAACTGTTGATTGCCACCCTTTCAGGATACATGAAATTGCGAAGAGATTTCTGAAACTCATCAAAGCCGTTAAATCCACAGATGGTGGAGCATCTTTCTTAACCACCAAAGCTGAGACTTCGCATCTTCTGCCATCTTGTTCGTAGAAGCCATTTAGCATTTGCCGAATGGTCCGATCTTTTCTGGCTATCGCTAGCATTCTCTCATCAGAACCAGGCAAAAGAGCAAGCCACTCGCATTCAAATGGCGCTTGCAATACTAAGTTTGGCAGAATCCCATAAACCTGCATTCCTTCGATTTGCTTTTTATCAGCCATATTTCATCCCTTCGCATACCACAAACTCACCACCACCTTGAATCCCCGCCCATGCGGATCATCCCACACGCGCCGGATCGGTTCTGACAGCTTCTCCAGAAATGTTTTCGTCGTCTCCAACTCAGCGAACTCCTTCACAAACGGCCGCTTTTCATCCGAGAAGCCGATGAAGAGCACCACGCCCTTCGGATTCTCTACCACCCACCCTAGCAATTTTTCCATTCTATCAGCATTCCACCGTTCAGAGAAATCATGATGCGGATCTATTCGATAAGCATTCCCGAATTGCCGAACCTTGATCTTCGAGCAACGAACAACCGACAGCCACACAATCGAGGACGTCTCTTGGAACTCATAGAAATTCTCACCTTTCTGTATCGAGCGCGTCTTTTCCGGATTGCACTTCAATCTTCTCAACACCGGCAGTAGCGCCAACTCCCACTCCATCTTGAACTCAGGATGCAACTTCCCCTCATCAGCTTGATGCTCGCGGATCGCATACAAACCATGCGGAGCCGCCTTGACGTCCAATTCCTGTAACGCCTCCAGCAACTTCTCCAGTTGGTTTTTCGCCAGCTTCATAATCTGTTCAACCTTCTCAATATTTGCGTCACTCCACAAACCGTATCCTCACCCGCACCGGCAGCATGACCTTTTCCTGTTTCATCGCTTCCGTCACCGAGATCGTCTGCTCCCCCAGATGAGCTAGCGCCCATTCCCCCTCCCAGCATCCATACGCCTCCACCACTTTGGTCGTCTTCAACGCCTCCGCC
>CAZRGY010000673.1:0-2360 GCA_964599715.1 uncultured Verrucomicrobiota bacterium
GCGTGCCCAATGCTCTCGCATCAATTCTTCAGCCCGATCCACCTCGGCCATGTAGCTCTTATAGCAGTGGTGGTCCTCGATGAGCGCGAAAACCCGGTCGAGAAACGCCTCCAGCCGCACGCGCCCGAGCCGGTAGGCGTCGCCGCTCAAGCTGTGGTTCGCCTCGCCGTTGAAGATGAGCACGTTCAAGAGCTGGGAGAAGGCGTCAGCGAGCCGGTGAAGGCGTGATGTCATAGCTGGCTCGCCTGTCGAAACAGGTCATCGAGTTGTTCAGCGGTCAGACCCAAAGCCCCGGCCATGTTCGCCACCCACGCCGAGCCCCGCTCGATCGACACGGCATATTCCCACTCGATCAGCGCGGCGGTTTTAGTCGGCTCATCCAGCGCATCCATCGCGGCCTGCACTTGATCGAGTAGCCCCACGCCGAGCAGGGCGAGGCGCGCTTGGCGGGGGGTGATGGATTGCGGGACAGGGATAGTCAACACCCCACCTACCACCTGATATTCGATCGTCGGGTCGTAGTCCTCGGGAGCTGGGATGAACGCCATCGGCCCTGTGTATTCATCGGCTGCGGTTCCGGCAATGCGGTCACCATTGATCAGGAGTTTCATACGTCACACCTAAACATGCCGAAGTACCAGGTGTAGCCGATCGCGGTGCTCGTCGTGAACGTGAAGGGCGAGACCAGCGGCGTGCATAGCGTGACAGTGGTCGCGTCCGATGAATACACAGGGCCGGTCGATGCCGTCACGGGGCGAGTCGATCCGGACCTGCGAGTATTGATTTCGGTGATTGTTTGATCGGTGGAAGCGTTACTTGAAGACACCCCGACCAGGATGTAGGACTGTCCTGCAACAGGACCAGGGATGGTTTGAGCGCCCGTTGCCGCCGCTTTGCTGATTACCTGATACCCGCTCGCCGCACGCAGCGCGGCCAACGCGGTGGCGGATGCCGCTATAACAGAAAGGGCGGTGTCGGAATTGAATATCCCCATCTTCGCCACAGAGGATGCCAGAACAGCAGTCATCGCGGTCTCGGATGCCAGAACAGCAGTCATCGCGGTCTCTGACGCCGCCACAGCAGTCATCGCGGTCTCGGATGCCGCCACAGCAGTCATCGCGGTGGCGGATGCCACTATAGCAGAAAGGGCGGTCTCTGACGCCACCACAGCAGTCATCGCGGTGGCGCTTCCGCTCAACCCCAGCATCGATTCTTCAGAGAGCCACAGCCGTTTCGACTGGTTCGGCAACCGGAACAAGGACTTCAAATCCCCGACCCGACCCGGCTCGGTAGTCAGTAGCGTTTCCAGTTGTGCACCCGAGAGGGTGCCTGATTCCAGCGCATTCAGCATGCGCATTGCTCGTACCATTGGCATAATCAAATCTCCTTAATGACAGTGACAGGCCATGCCGTGCGGATGGCGGTGTTGGTGGTGGCGGTGGCTGCACTCGCGTTGGTGAGCATGACCGTGACGGTATCTGCGGCAGAAACCCATGCGTGATACGACAGTCGCCCGGTGTTCGCGGCGGTGTCGCCCAATTGTGCGGGCGGTGTGGCAATTACCCGATCGCCGACCGCAGCACCCGTCACCGTGCCGGTAAAGCTCGCGCTGCTGGTCGCCGAAACAGTGCTGATTGCGCATGTAGCCGTGCCGTGCTTTGCGAGGCTGGCAATCATGGCGGCAGATGCGGACGTTACTGCGGCATCGACTGCGGCATCGACTGCGGCATCGACCGTATTGCCCAGCGCCTCTTCGAATCGCTCCTCGAAGCTCTCCTCGATCTGCCACGCATCGACCACATCCCAGTGCACTGCCTCGATCAACCATCGGCCTGTTGCCGTGGCGAAGCAGGACTCGTCGTCATCGGGTTCATCGGAGCCGGACACAAAGCGAAACAGTCCCAATCCTTCGACGATGGCCTGCTTGCCGTCCAGCACCTCGGTCGTGCGCAGGTCGCCTCGGTTTTCGTAGCTGCCCTGCTCGATGCCGCCGCTGTTAATTACGACATTCCCGGCACCAAGCAGGCTCTCACCATTCACCGTCTTGATGTTTGTGCCGGATACCAAGGTGGGTTGAACCGCGACGTTTCCACTACCAAGAAGGCTTGTAGAATTAACAGTCTTGATATTGGTACCAGACACCAAGGTTGGTTGAACCGCAACGTCTCCTGATCCAAGCAGACTGGTTGAATTCACCGTCTTGATGTTTGTGCCGGATACCAATGTCGGCTGAACGCCAGTCAGTGTATTGTCCGCAAAAGTAATGGTCTTATTAGTTAACGTCTGAGTACCGGCGGTGGACACATTACCTACAGGAAAACCTCCCGCAGTAGCACCATCGTGAACAATTAGAATGTTCT
>CAZRGY010000674.1:0-2356 GCA_964599715.1 uncultured Verrucomicrobiota bacterium
CCTCGCGCCGGTGACCTCGCGCCCGGCTGCAAGCCGGATGGCTGCGGGGCCGCAGTCTACGCAACAGGATGGCTTTTGCTGGGCGACCTCGTCGGCGCACCGCGCTTCAATTGGAGCCCTCACGACCGGTGGGCGGCCAATCCAGTGTTCCAGACGAAATCACTCTCACGGTTCTGCCTCACACGGTTAAATCATTTGAATTTCTGGAGGATTGCCGTTGTTGAGGTTGGAAAAAGTCCTTGCCAATGGGTGTGGTTTGAGTCGTGATAGGAGCGCGATGAACTCGACAACCCACGAATCAACCCACCAAGTTCTCACTGCCGATCCGCCCGTTTCATTTTTGAAGAGTCTCAAGGTGCGGGCTCTGGAACCGCACGAATACCAGCGGGCGGGCGAACTGCTCGACCGCGAACACTATCTGGGCGATGTGCCTGCCGGACGTCAGTTGCTTCAGGTGATCGAATACAACGGCCAATGGGTGGCTCTGCTCGATTGGGGCCCGGCCACCTGGAAGCTCGCTGACCGGGAAGAATGGATCGGCTGGACTCCCCAGCAAAAGGCCGAGCGGCTGGGCCTGGTGGTGCTCAACCGTCGCTTCCTGGTCCTGGGCAAAACACGCATGCCCAACCTGGCCTCCAGGTCGCTGGCTTTGGCGATCAAGGCCCTGCCAGAACACTGGGAGCAGGCCCACGGCTACAAGCCGCTCTTGGCCGAGACCTTCTCGGACATCGAACAATACGAAGGCACCTGCTATAAAGTCTCCAACTGGATTGCCTGCGGCCAGACCAAAGGCTTCCAGCGCCACCGCATCGATTATTACCGCAAGCACGGCCGCCCCAAAAAACTGTGGTTGAAGACGCTCAGCCGCAATACCCGGCGCCTCCTCACCGCGATGGACCTGCCGCCGGCCTACCGCAAAGCGCTCAACACCGACACTCCTGAACGCGACCTGCCCTTGAAGAAGGCCCAGCTTCAATCATTGGGCGAGTTCTTGAGGAAAAACTTCACCGATCCGCGCCGCGCCAACCGCACCTTTCCGTGCTGGTCGCTGCTGGTGTTCATCGCCATGGCCCTCTTCGCCGGCCGCGACAACCTCGCGGCCGTCCAGCGATACGGCCAGTTTCTCACCCAGGCCCAACGCGGCTGGCTTGGCTTTGGGCGCAAGAAAGGCAGCTCCTTCCGGAAAGTCCCCAGCTACACCGCCCTGCGCAACCTGCTCCTCCAAATCGATCCTCACCAACTGGCCGGCTGCCTCAACCAATGGCTCCAGGCCAACCTCGGAACCCTTCCCCGCGCCCTGGCCATCGACGGCAAATGGATCCGCGATCGCGCGTTGAGCCTGTGCCTGAGCGATCACGAGACCGGCGCCGCCGTGGCCATGGGATTTGCCAAAGAGAAGACCAAAAACGACGACCAACAAACCAAAGACGACTACAAACGCGAAGGCGAACAAACCGTCGCCCTGAGACTCTACGCGACAACCAACCTCGAAAACGCGACCATCACCGGCGACGCCCTCAACAACAACAAACCGCAGGCCCAGGCGGTGATCGAGGCCGGCGGCGACTTCTTCTTCCAGCTCAAGAACGAAAACCGCCACGCTTACAAGGCGGCTTTGCAAAAGGCCAAGGCCACCCCCCTTTTGTCCACACAGAAGAACCCGACACCCGCCACGGGCGCCTGGACCAGCGCCGGATAAAAGTCTATCCCTTCGAGCCCCTGGAGGCCGGACTGCCCGGCGCGCGCTCTCTGGTCGTGATCGAGCGCACCACCACCTTCGCCCAAGACGAAGAGCCCACGATCGCCTTCTACACCACCAGCCATCCTCCGGTGCCCGGCTGCGCCCGCCGCTTTGCAGAACTGGCACGCGGCCACTGGGGCGGCAGCGAAAGCCGCAACCACTGGGTGCGCGACGCCTGCATGCGCGAAGACAAAACCCGCTCCAAAAACTACAACCTCAACTGCAACCTCTCGGCCCTGCGCGTCTGCCTGGTGTCCCTCAAGGCGGATCTTCACCCCGGACCTTCCTGGCCCCAACTCCAAGAGCGCTGCCAGCACAATCCCCAAATCCCTTTCCAAGCCCTCGTCAAGCACCACTCCAAATGAAAAGACCGTGACATGCAGCCCCGCCCTGACGGCCGAACCGTACTTCCTCAACAGAAATAGTTTTTTCCCGGGACCCATCGAGGTGAACATGCAGACCGAAAACGGTGAGAGATATGTCATCGTCGATGTCCGGGCGGAAAAAGACTTCCGCAACGGGCACGTCCCCGGAGCCATCAACCTGCCGGAAGAACAGTGGAAAACGTTGAAGGGACTGTCGCGGGAGGTGCCAAACCTTTTCTATTGCTACGCG
>CAZRGY010000675.1:0-2352 GCA_964599715.1 uncultured Verrucomicrobiota bacterium
TTGCGGGCGTTCTCGTCGAGGATCTTCTTGCGCAGGCGCAGGTTCTTCGGCGTGGCTTCCACGTATTCGTCCGAACCGATGTACTCCAGCGCACGCTCCAGGCTCAGCTTGAACGGCGCGTTGAGCTGGATGCCCTTGCCGTCACCTTGTGAACGCATGTTCGTGAGCTTCTTCTCCTTCACCGGATTCACCGGCAGGTCGTTCTCACGGGCATTCTCACCCACGATCATGCCCACGTAGATCTGGTCACCCGGCTCCACCATCAGGCGGCCGCGTTCCTGCGCCATGTTCAACGCGTAAGAGGTCGCTTCACCGGCATCCATGGAGACCAGGGAGCCATTCTTGCGGGCGGCGATCTCACCACGGTCTTCGCCGTATTCGTGGAAGAGATGGCTCATCACGCCCATGCCCTTCGTCGAGTTCACGAGATCCGTCTCGAAACCGATCAGACCGCGCATCGGGATGACCGCTTCCACGGACACCTGGTTGCCCACGTGGTTCATGTTCGTGATCTGCGCCTTGCGGAAGGACAGGTTTTCCATGATGTTGCCGAGGTTCTCAGCCGGGATTTCCACGAAGAGTTTCTCGATCGGTTCCAGCAACTTGCCGTCGGCCGTCTTCTTCCAGAGCACTTCCGGGCGGGACACGAGCACTTCGTGACCTTCGCGGCGCATCTGCTCCACGAGGATCGCGATCTGCATCTCACCACGGCCGGCCACTTCGAAAATCTTCGGATCGCTCGTCTGCTTGATGCGGAGCGCCACGTTCGTGCGGATCTCCTTCGTCAAGCGGTCCCAGATATGAAGCGCCGTCACCAGCTTGCCTTCCTGACCGGCGAGCTGACCGTCATTCACGGCGATCTCCATCTTGATCGTCGGCGGATCGATGGGGATGTACGGCAACGCCGCACGTGCCTCGGAATCACAGATCGTCTCACCGATGAACACGTCCTCGAAACCTGTCAGACCCACGATGTCACCAGCGTGCGCCTCATCGATTTCGATCCGCTTCATGCCCTCGAAGTGGAAGATCATCGTGATCTTGCCCTTCGTGACACGGCCGTCACCGTGACGGCAGATGGCGGGATCGCCCACCTTCACTTTGCCCTCATGGATCTTGCCGAACGCGATACGGCCGAGGTAATCGCTGTAATCGAGGTTCGCCACCAGCAATTGGAAGCCTTCACCCGCATGCGCGCGCGGCGGCGGGATGTGCTTCACGATCCCGTCGAAAAGTGGCTCCATCGTGCCGCTCACATGCTCCAGCTCCAGCTTGGCGTAGCCCTGCTTGGCCGAGCAATAGATGAACGGGAAGTCGAGCTGCTCATCCGTCGCGTTCAGCGACATGAAGAGTTCGAACACCTGGTCGAGCACCTTCTTCGGGTTCGCGTTATCGCGGTCGATCTTGTTGATCACCACGATCGGCTTCGCACCGGCCTCGAGCGCCTTGCGGAGCACGAAACGCGTCTGCGCCTGCGGACCTTCCGCGGAATCGACGACGAGCAACACACCGTCGATCATGTTCATGATACGCTCCACCTCACCGCCGAAATCGGCGTGACCCGGAGTGTCCACGATGTTGATGTGGTAATTCTTGTACTTGAACGCGGCATTCTTCGCGCGGATCGTGATGCCCCTTTCCTTTTCCAGATCCATGGAGTCCATGAGGCGCTCCACCTGGGTTTCCGCCTGGTTGGCACGAAAGGTTCCGGACTGCTTCAAGAGACAGTCCACCAACGTGGTCTTACCGTGATCCACGTGCGCGATGATCGCTATGTTACGAATATGTTTCATAAGCCGCTGAACTAATCCGGCCAATCGCCGGAGCCGCGCAGTCTGCCCTTTCGCCGCCAAAGGTCAAGTACTTGGGTAAACGATAATCGGTCCCCTCCAATGCCCGGTTCAGGGCTGAAAAGGGCGCAAATAAGGATTTCATCAACTCGATAAACACTTAAACGACGCGGCAACCAGCCCGCCAAATCAGCGAATCCCACCCCTATACCTCTACGCTTCAAACGGTTAGCTGTAAAATGCTCTATTTAGATGCAATACTTTACGGTAGAATGACTTAGCATTGGTTATATGATGAACTGATCACCAACAGTTCGCGTTACCAACAGTTCGCGTTAGCGAACCAAGATTCATAGCCATGGGCTTCCAGCCCATGGTGGGCCAGTTATATAGGTATGCGTCACGTAGTGACGCCAGAGTTTGCATTCTTCCGTCGCTAAGCGACGGTGTTTCTATTAGCCTCTTGCCCGTGGGTTGAAACCCACGGCTAAGAATCTCTTCGTCCCGCCGGGACGAAACCGTGACATGGAGCCGGAAAATACAACTACGCCTGAGGCCAAGC
>CAZRGY010000676.1:0-827 GCA_964599715.1 uncultured Verrucomicrobiota bacterium
CCCAGCCCTCAGTTTGAGGCTCAACGAATTTACAGAAAAAAATTTGCGCCGCCCTACACCATGGCCGAAACAGCACTGAAGGAGCTGTTGGATGACCTCACCTTTACATGGATGTTGGAATCCTCAAAATGGGTGGATCGAACAAGGCCAACGGTTGATGAGACCAAGCAATCCCTGAATGTGCTGAAAGGCTTCAGTGACAGGTTGAATCAAATTATCCGGGGCGAAACCGAGCTTTGGAAGAGCGAGTTTCAGAGTGCGCTTCAGCAGACCGATGAACTGATTAAAGCACAGCCTAAAAAGTCAGAGGAGGCTTTGCTGACCATCAAAATTTCGAACCCAGACCGGTTGGCTGGCAAGTGGTTTGTTTCCATCAACGGCGGAACTGAGCAAGAGGGCTTTGGTGACACTAAAGCACTGCATGTTGCAGTTGGAGTCGTCACCGCTCATTTACGCGCCACTATCAAAACCGGTTCCGATGGAAGTCAAACCCGGGGGCATAATTCTGAAGCTGGGGAATTTGCGACTGCTGGTTCGAACAAGACGATTTCGTTTACGTTGCCCACGAACTGATGAAGCTTTCAGTAACCACCACTCAAGCCAAAATTGACTACCAATTATGAAAGGGACCAAAGCCACTGCAAAGAAGGCAGACGCTTGGGCGTCATTCCTGAAGAACGTCGCAAGCGCCCGATCACTAGTCGGGTGCCCTGAAGGGGGTGATAGCGAGGCTTGGTTACGAGGGCACAAACGTTCCGACTATAAACTAATGCCATCTCTTTTCCGCGCGTTTAAAGAACCCAACTCGAATGTTAACTGGACTAAGG
>CAZRGY010000676.1:837-2349 GCA_964599715.1 uncultured Verrucomicrobiota bacterium
TTTCAACAAAGAATCGGACCTGTTCTGGGAATTCGCGGCCCGAGCACGGGAGTTGCACGGTGTTGTTGAAGATGATTGGGATATCCTTTTCGCGATGCAGCACTACGGCACGCCTACAAGGCTGCTGGACTGGACGGAATCGTTCGCCGTGGCCCTGTATTTCGCAACTCTGGGTGTGGATGAAACAAAGCCGGTGGATAACAACGGTTTTCAGCGCGATGAATCTGATGGGCCAGTTCCCCCACCTTGTCTATGGGTGTTGAATCCCTACCGAATGAACGCCAACGAACGCTGGCAAACGGTCGAAGGTGCCGAAGCGGATGCTGTTCATCCCACAAATCTTGGATGGGATCCAGACGAGGGGGCTTATTACAGTTACGGAGAACTCCTTTGCGAGGGCCACATGGACTGGGATCTGCCAGTTGCTATATATCCTCGTCAGCGTAATGCCCGGATACATGCGCAGCGTGCTTGGTTCACTATCCACGGGGATGAATTTGTTCCCATAGATGAGATTAAAGGCCATAGGGATTATGTGCAGCGTGTCGTGTTGCCTTTTACAGCGGTTGGACCGGCTAAAGAGTTTCTAAGGTTGGCTGGAGTCAACCACTACCTATTGTTCGCAGATCTCGAAAGCCTCAGTCTCCATTTGCAGGAAAAGAACGGAATCATATCCCGCGCACAAGCAGAGGCTAAGGCGTGCGCTCATGTCAACCGGCGTGATGTTGTGGTGCGATAGATTGCGGGTCTATTTGCCGGCATTTCATGTCAACCTCGCATAGCCTTCCTGATCGTCGAAAAGGCATTTCGTTGCTTTGACTGAAAGCCCATGATTCCTGCGTATTTGAAAGTGGCCGTGGAGGCGCTTGGCCATGGCACACCCGTGAATGTGCGTGTGCTGGGGGATGCTGCGTCGCTGGCGGTGGACATGGCGGAGGTGATGCTTGCGGAAATCCAGTCCTGCCAGTCACAGGGGCGTGGTGCGACGCTCATCGTGCCGGTCGGCCCGGTGGATCAGTTTCCCATTCTGGCTCAGATGATCAACCAGCGCCGCGTGTCCCTGCGCGACACGGTGTTCATCAACATGGACGAGTATCTCACGGACGATGAAGTGTGGGTGCCGTTGGATCATCCGTTGAGTTTTCGCGGTTACATGGAGCGGGCCTTTTACAGTTTGCTGGACCCGGAGTTGGCACCACCGCCAGAAAGCAGGGTGTTTCCTGACCCGCGCGATTGCGGGGCCATCCAGCGTCTGATTGATGCGCGGGGCGGTGTGGACGCCACCTTTGGCGGCATCGGCATCAACGGCCACATCGCCTTCAACGAACCACCGGAAACCGATGGCACAGCCAATCCAAACTCTGAATGTTCTGTGAACACCCCTCACCCGGCTTGCAGCCACCCTCTCCCCTCTTCTGATGAGGGGAGAGGGCGGGGTGAGGGGGAAGCTGATCAGGTGGACCGCCTCGCGCTGCGAGGCGGCACTGGTCGCAGCACGACTTGCGCCACCAT
>CAZRGY010000677.1:0-2347 GCA_964599715.1 uncultured Verrucomicrobiota bacterium
TGAAGTGAGATTATTCGGTATGCCTTTAGGCAGCTCGACTCGCTGAAACATTAGATAGCCGCCGCGCAGTGATTGATCGATCGGGGTGGGGCCACGCTCTAGGTGATACAGTGACGCACTGCGAAGCGCCTCTTCATCCAATGTTGTTAGTGCTTCTGTTGCAGCGTCTGTAAATTCGTCGCAAATTTTCGCCAGATGGCCCCACCCCAGTCCGACAGCAAAACATACTTTCCACGGGTCTCGATCCGAGAACTTGGTCAACTGGTCGTTAATCTCATCATGGGCGTATTTGTTTAATCTCTTGCTGCCCTCATAAAGCAACTGCTGAACCCTGGTGCGTGCTGGCCCTCCCCCGATTCCGCCTCCCTTGTCGCAGAGTGCATTAAACTCCCTTTGGAGATCGTTTACCGGCGATGTGATCTTCATGCTTGAATCCCCCCTTTTTAATTCAGCGATGGCTTTCTGATTTCCGGCCAAACCATTTTTGATGACAGCCTTTACCGCGGAGGCAGCAACGAATTTTAGTCCGACGTGCCTCCCTAGACAAAGATGACTTTGAGGTGGTCGGAGGATGTGCACCCCTGATCGCCCTGGTAGCGGCATGTACTTCCGCTAGAGTTCCTCCAGCCGTTTGCTTGGCCCAGATTGAGAACCGGATGTCAGGATTTGCATCGTCTCCATATCGCGAGCATCAAAAGCTCAGATTTGATACCTGTCCGCGCAAGCGATCCCGCGCAGCATCGAGCAGCACAGCGTTCGTTTTAACTGATAGTGCGCGCTTTTCTTTTCGGCCCAGGAAGTACGAAACTCGTTCTGCGTTAGCACCGCTGGGATGAGGCAATCCTTCGAGAATCTGTTCTCTGCGTAGCAATCCTTTGCTCGCGAGATGGTGGAGCGAGCGGGTGGGCTGCGGGCCCAGAGGAAGCCAGATCGCCTTTTGCAGGCGTTTCGCTTCGTCCGCAAGGCAGGTTTCTATCAGTGAGAGCAGGACCGGCGTGCGCAAGGCATCCGGCGATCCATTGTAATTGTCTCCCTGGACGAACACGGGATATCGCAGGGCGGATGTGATGTGCACCTTCTCTTTCGTCGGGTCGAACAGGGTCGCGCAAGTTGGCACACCAAGCGCTTGCGCCACGCCAACGTGATCGAGCATCGCCACCAGGCTCGACCGCATCGAACCACTGAAGCTGCCCGTGAGCTTTGCGATGCGCGATGCCTCTTTCTCGGGCTTGCCCGAGGCAAGCGCGTCCGCCGCCGCGCCGATTGCGTTCAGCGCCTGTGTCCTGCCTGGCGTGATCCCCACGATGACGAGGGACGCATGCTCGGCGATGTGATCGAATGGCGCGTAACTCACCTGAAGAGCCCCGTCCCTGTAGAGCGCCAGCTTCTGGAGTATTTCGTCGGGACTGGTCCTTGCGGTAAGGAAACCCGCCAAAACAGGGGCGAAGCGGCTGAAGAGTTCTCGATTGTCAGCGAAGTCCATGACGGGTCACCTGTCGGGTGGAGGGGTGGCGGCGAAGACGGGTGGTGCGATGAGCGGCAGTAAAGACCTTGCCGTTGTCGCCGACCACCACGTACACGTTGAGCCATGATTCAATCCGCTTCGGTGAGCCGGATCCGCCGTAGTGGTCTCGCATCCTCCGGCGCGCCGCTTTGTCGAAGTACAGGCGGTAAGCGCCACCGCAGCGGCATTCGGACCCGAAACGCTCCAGCAGTTCGAGAGCCATTGGCGGGATCGAACGCTGCTGCATCCGCCGCGAAGCATGTGCGGTCAGGTTCATTTCCGCACCTGAGCATCAGCGTTACCCAGTTCCGTCATCGTGCACGGCCGAAAGCCTGCTGCTGAGACGATGCCCCAGTTCCCGTTCTTGTTGGGGCGACGCCAGTAGGCATTCGGACGCATTCGGGCAAGACAGGTTAGCGCCTCCTGGTAATTTTCGACCGTCTGCTCGGTGCCCTTCGGACCAATAGTGTATTTCCCCGACCTGAGACAGATTTGCGGATGAAAGACGGTGCCATCCTTGGCGAACGGAACCCAGAGAATCTCGCCATCCGCCATTGCAACAGAAGTGGTATCGGCATTCGCGCTCTGCGCATGCTGCCAGATGGAGTTCTTGAAGTCGCCGCGCGAGACGAGCCAATCACGGGCGCTTGCAGCCGATGCCTTTCCATCCGTGACAAGAAGGCCGGAGCCGCTGGAAGGAGCGAAAGCGTTCCGAACGCTCTTCAGGCTGACACGGGCGAGTGCCGCCAGGGCCTCGGGAGCGACTGGCACCCTTTGATCAATGGCAAGTCGCGCCTCGGCAGCAAGGACTGTCCTCTGGATTTCGGACAGCTTCGAAAGATC
>CAZRGY010000678.1:0-2341 GCA_964599715.1 uncultured Verrucomicrobiota bacterium
CGCGGAAGGCCGGTTTGACTCGCCCATTTTCCGTAAAATCGCGGTAATCTTCGTGCTGTTTATCGGCTTCTTCTACACGATGCCGCAGATGAAGGGCGCGGGTGTCACCCTTGCGTATATCTTTCCCGGTCTGCCGTACTGGGTGGGTGTGGCGCTCATCGGCGCCGTCATCACCCTGAATGTCGCCCTCGGCGGCATGAAGGGCATCACTTTGGTGCAGGCCTTCCAGTATTGGGCAAAGATGTTCGCCATCTCCATCCCGGTTTTTGTGCTGATGGCGGTTTATGGGCACTACGGTCGCCAGATCGGCAGCAACAATGTGCCCCAGATGCCTCCGGGCGCTCTTTACCAAAGCATGGGAGCCTCCACGAATGCCGTTGTTCCTTTCATCACCGGAATCGAACGCAAGACACTTTCTGCGAAGGCCCCGAAAGACAGCGAATGGATTTCCCCCTTCGGTCCCCTGACGACCAAAGCCGTAACCGCCACAGCCGCCAAAATGGAACCGGCGGAGGCGGAGGTGTATTTGGAAAAGCATAAGAAGCCGTTCTCGTTACTTTACACATACTCGCTCATCATCGCAATCGTCTGTGGAACGGCGGGACTTCCGCATATTCTCGTCCGCTTTTACACCAACCCTGATGGTGTCGCGGCCAAACGCACCACCATGTGGGTGATGATTCTGATCGGTGTTTTCTATGTGTTCCCGCCGATTCTCGGTGCCATGGGCCGTAATCTTTTGCCGGAATTGTATGAAGGTTTGGGCTCCAAAGGCACCGACAAGGTCGTCCTGGAACTGCCTACCATCATCTCGGCCCGCTATGGCGTCATCGGTTCCATCCTGAGCGGAATTGCCTGTGCGGGCGCGTTTGCGGCGTTCATGTCCACCTTCTCCGGCTTGCTCGTCTCCATGACCGGCGCACTGGCTCACGACGTATATGGCCGCATTTTACGGCCAAAATCCACTCCGGATGAGCGTATGAAAATGTTCAAGTATTGCGCGGTACTGATTGGCAGTGTAGCCATCATCCTTGGCTGTTTCGTGGAACCGTTGGAAATCAACTTCATGGTCGGCCAGGCTTTTGCAATCGCGGCGGCCAGCTACTTCCCGCTGCTGTTCATGAGCGTATGGTGGCGCGGTCTGACTATGAAAGGTGCAGCTACAGGTATGCTCGTGGGCGGCTGCACCGCCGTGATCGCCATCTCACTGACCAGTTTCAGCGCGTTGGCGGTGGCACCGGGCAAAACCGGAGAACTGTTCTCCGTCTTCAAGGGCTTGAACGACTTCTGGGTTGCGCACCCGCTGCTCCGTATCCTTTGTGAGCAACCCGCCATCTGGGCCGTGCCGTTGGCTATCATTCTTATGATTGTGGTTTCCAAAGCCACCGCCAAGGAAGTCCCGGAAGATATCCGCATGAAAATGCTGGTTCTTCACGCCCCCGAGAAACTCGGCCTGAAGCAGGAATACATCCAAGAGCACGGACCCGCCGGGCATTGACCTGCAATGTCTGTTGACTCGCACAAACCCATCTTTATCCTGCGTTCCTCAACGGTCTTTTCCCGGCTTTGAACAACCCGGCAATGGACCTTCCTGATTATTGCTTATGCGTATTGTAGAAATGAAAGTCCATTCGATCGCGATCGCGGACCCCCCGATTCGCAGCTCGTACGGACTCCACGCCCCCTATGCCCTCCGCAATATCTTGGAGTTCAAAAGTGATGACGGCATCACTGGTGTAGCCGAAACCTACGGTGGCGAGGCTCCGGCCAAGGCTCTGGAAGACATCCGTTCCCAGATCATCGGGGCCAATCCCTATCGCTTGCTGGGTTTTCTGATGCCCATGGTTGAAGGCCAACCCAAGGCTTCTACCAGCTTGGATCGCTCACAGACCTACCTCGTGCCGGGTGAGAACCCGCTCGATGCTACGGCCCGTACTTACGCCGCCGTCGAGACGGCTTGTCTGGACCTTATCGGCAAGACTGTCGGACAGCCCGTTTGCGACCTCATCGGAGGCCGGGTGCGTGATGAAGTCCCCTTCTCGGCTTATCCTTTCTACAAGCACAAGGGTGGCGGCGGTGAAGGCGATGACGCACGTGAAGATGAATACGGCGAAGCGCTCTCACCCGAGGGTGTCGTGAAGCAAGTGCAGCAGATGCGTGCCAAATACGGTTTCGGATCCATCAAGTTCAAGGCTGGTGTCTTGGAGCCCGAGGTAGAGATCGAGACCATCAAGGCGCTCTATCGCGACTTGGGCCCGAACGTGCCCTTGCGCATCGACCCAAATTGCGCCTGGTCAGTAGACACTTCAGTAAAGGTAGGCCTGGCCTTGGCGGAAGAACT
>CAZRGY010000679.1:0-2327 GCA_964599715.1 uncultured Verrucomicrobiota bacterium
GGGGCTGAAAGTGCTTCCCGTCTGCCGCCGTGGCGCTCATCATCACCCATTGAGGAACCGGTAGTTGATGACCGCTATGATCAGGGAGAGCGCCATCAAGGCCAGCGACGGCAGCATCTTGAACGCGGGATTCTTTACCCGCAGATGTACGGCAAACGCGCAGCCCATCAACCCGGCGATGCCGAGGCTGCCGATCATCGCCAGGGATGCGCGGTGAATCCCCAACAGCAACAGCAGTGCAAAAGCCAGTTTGAGAATACCCACCAAATCGCGCAGCCAGTCCGGCAGACCATACTGTTTGAACTCCTGGATAATATTGTTGTAGCGCACCACCCAGACAAAGAAAATTGAGGCCGCAACCAGAGCTTGGAGAAAAATCGTCAAATCTTGCATTGCCGGAGAGTAGGAATTTTTGCCCAGACAATGCAGTAAGAATCTTAGTAGTAGCCGGGCGGACGAAAGATTTGGGGATAGACGATGGAGGCTGCTGCAAGCTGGCGTGGGGGGAACCTGGAGGGCAGGGTGACACACGAGACAAGGCTTCAGGCATCCAACAGCGTGAGCGTACGTCCCTCGCCACCCGGCGCACTTTTCAACCGCCGTTTACATTTTTGTAAAGAGATGAGTGGTCATCATCGTTCGTCTGCCAGTAGTGCTATTTTACGAGCCATTTCCTCCGGAGACTGGTTGAGCCCCTGCTGCTGGGCGGTGATCTCCCCTTCGGCATTCAGCAAGGTGATCAGGTTCGAGTGGGCGAACTGCCCACGGGCATCCAGACGGTAATTCACCCCCAGCAAGGCGGCCAATTCCCGGACATCATCTGCCTTCCCACTGACCAGCGTCCAGCGTTCCAAGGGAAGCCTTTGGCGCAGCCGGTAACCCCGTAAGGCTTCGGCATTGTCGTTAGTCGAATCAAAGGAGATCAACAGAAAATCGGTCTGCTGACGGACTTTTTCCGGCAATGCCGCCTCGATCTTTTTCAAGTCGTTCACAATGAGCGGACAAGCATACTCGCAGCGGGTGAAGAACATCGCGACCACTTGCGGACGCCCCCGAAGAACACCCAGCGGGATCTGCTTTCCCGCGTCGGACAACCACAAGGAATCCAACTGATAAAGCGAGCCTTCCGTGTACGGAAGACCGGCCTTCAACTCCCGGCAACAAGGAGGGCTCGCTGCGACCTGGCTGATCCTGCAGCCGACGGAGGTCAGACAAAGACACAAGCAAATGCTGGCGGCTAGGATTGCTTTCATAGGTCGGCGGCGCACCGGAAACCGAGATTGTGGATGCAATAGGATGCTTTCAAACTGCTGCGGAAGCCGTAACGCAGGAAGGCCGGGTAATCCGAAGGGTTGCGGTTGCCAGCCGAGCCGCTTCCACAAAACAACTGGCGTTCGATCCCGGAATCTCCGCGTGCATCCCCAGTGACCAAGGCGCTGTTGAAATCCGAGGTCCATTCCCAGACCAGTCCGTGAAGGTCATACAACCCCAGAACATTAGCCCGTCCTTGGGCAACCAACGGAAGCGAAGTGGGTGAAGGAGTGGAATACCAGCGCCGGATGGCGGCCTGAAATTCCGGGTCTTTGCTTCCATCCAGGGCGGAAAATCCGTGAGAGGCGGCATACTCCCACTCAGTCACCGTGGGCAGGCGCTTGCCTTGCCACTGCGCGTAAGCCTTGGCGGCAAACCATGATACCCAGGTGACCGGTTGTTGGGCGGTCGCTGCTTCGCCCGGTTCCAGATCTCCCGCCCAGTGGCGCAGGTAGTTTTCGTCAGCAAAAATGCGCTTCACCTGGGAACGTCGCCACTTTGGGTTTTGCGTGACAAACTCAAGGTAGTCACTATTCGTCACCGGGTGACGGTCTAGCCGGAAGGCAGGAACTTGGACGGAGTTCGTCTCGCCCGGTGGCACAAGCAGCGGCCGGTGCGTGCCGGCTGGCACCTCGATCATAGTAGCTCTAGACGGATTTTCTTTGGCTACGCGCTCTTCACCATACACGGGGCGCAGCAACACCAGCATGAGCAGCATTCCGGCTGTCCAGGCATGCATGGAAGGGTGATGACGCGACACCATTATTTTAGGCTGCTCTGGCTTATTCAAATGAAGTGGTGACGGTCTTGGGAAGTTCGCTGCGGATGCGCTTGACCTCCTCCGCGCTGACCGCGTCACCTGAGTTGCCCCAACTGTTCCGCACATAGGTCAGCACGTTGGCGATCTCATGGTCTGAGAGGTTGTTCAAAGGCACCATGATTCCGTTATAGGTTTTGCGGTTGACGACGATCTCGCCGCTCAATCCTTGCAGCACCGAACGTATGGAACGGTCTTT
>CAZRGY010000680.1:0-2326 GCA_964599715.1 uncultured Verrucomicrobiota bacterium
TGCAAGACGGTGGAGCAACTGGCGGACAAGACGAAGGCTTCCACTGTGTGCGGTTCGTGCAAACCCTTGCTGGCTGAACTGGTCGGGCAGCAAGCTTCGTTCGCTCCCGTGCGTGGTAATGGTCTGCTCATCACGGTTGCCGTGCTGGCACTGTTGCTAATCACTGCGATCTTTTCGCTCAAGCCCATCGCTTACTCGCCTACGGTCCAGATGCAAACACTGGCTGACCGCTTGTGGGCAGACACCTTCACCCGCCAAGTCACTGGCTTCGTAGTGCTGGGCATCTCGCTGCTCAGCCTGGTCTTTTCCCTCCGCAAACGCATCAAACGTTTCACCTTCGGCGGCTTTGGCTGGTGGCGCGCGGTGCATGCCACCATTGGCGTGCTGACACTGTTGGCGCTAGTGACCCATACCGGCTTCCGCATGGGACAAAATCTTAATCGGGTTCTTATGCTCAATTTTCTGGCCTTGGCGCTTTTGGGCGCCTTGGCCGGAGCTGTGACGGCTTTGGAAAACCGCCTGGATGGGCCAGCGGCGCGCCGGTTGCGCGCCATCTGGACCTGGTCGCACATCCTGCTGGTTTGGCCGTTGCCCGTGTTACTCGTGTTCCATGTTTTAGCGTCCTACTACTTCTGAATCGTGCGGAAGACGTTACTGCTTTTTGCGGGTTGGTTGCTTTTGACGACTGCGATGAGTGCCTATCTAACACATCGGCTGCGCGGCCCTGACCGGCGGGTATTCCTGCCGGACAAGACGACGCATGGCCATTACCAGATCGAGCTGGCGTGCAATGCCTGCCATACGCCGATGATGGGAGTGAAGGAGGATTCATGCATCGAATGCCACGGCGCTGAGCTGAAGCTGGCGAACGATTCACATCCCAAGAGCAAGTTCACCGACCCGCGTAACGCGGATCGTTTAAAGCTGCTGGATGCCAGTAACTGTCTTACCTGCCACAAGGAGCACATGCCCGAGCGCACCGGTTCCATGGGGGTCTCGCTGCCGGGGGATTATTGTTTCCACTGCCACGACACCATCGCGGAAGAACGGCCAAGCCATAAAGATTTCGCTTTCGATTCCTGCGCCAATGCCGGCTGCCATAATTATCATGACAACACGGCGCTGTATGAAGATTTCCTGACGAAGCATCTGCACGAGCCAAAATACAAAGAGCCTGCGGAGGTGCCTAAGCGCCAGTTGCTGGCGTTCCTTTTGGAGAGCGAGACACGCAAGCCGGCAAAGCCTCTGACCGCTACCGACAACAATGCGCCGGCAACGTTGAAAACAGATGCGAAGTTGTTAAACGAGTGGGCGACGACAGCGCACGCTCAGGCAGGTATCAACTGCCGTGATTGCCATGAGATCCAAGATGCCAACACCAAGACGCTGACTTGGCAGGACAAGCTGGATCACAACTCCTGCACGAAGTGCCACGATCAGGAAGTGAAGGGTTTCCTTGGTGGCAAGCACGGTATGCGTCTGGCCGCAAATCTTTCTCCGATGCAGCCCGGTATGGCCCGCCTGCCGATGAAGCCCGAGGCGGCGCACCGCGATCTGAACTGCATCTCCTGCCACGGCTCGCACGATTTCGATACGCGCCGGGCAGCCGTGGATTCCTGCCTGAGCTGCCATAATGACTCGCACAGTCTTGCGTACAAAAATTCCTCCCATTTCGCGCTCTTTGAGGCGGAGTTGAAAGGTGAGGCCGCCCCCGGCACCGGTGTCTCCTGTGCCACCTGCCATTTGCCGCGTGAGCTGCACCGGGAGGATGGTGCGACCCGTGTGCTCGTGCAGCACAACCAGAATCTCAACCTGCGTCCCAACGAGAAGATGATCCGCGGTGTCTGCCTGAACTGCCACGGCCTGGAGTTCAGCATCGATTCCCTCGCGGACCGGGCGCTCATCCATACCAATTTCAACGGCCGTCCTTCCGTCCATATCGAGAGCCTCGATCTGGCGGAACGGCGGAAGCTGGAAAAACAAACCCGCAAAACCACCCCCACAAACCCCTGGAAATAGAACCCATGAAAGCCCAACCTCGCATCCTTGCCTCATGCGCCCTGGCCGCCGGTGCGCTCGCCACCATCCTCCTCACCGGCTGTGACAAGCCGGCTCCGGCCGCCGCTGCTGCCGCCCCGGCGGATAAAGCCGCCCCTGCCGCTCCCGCTGGCATCAGTCCCCAGTTCATGGCGGATGGCCTCTTTGCAGTGATGTCCTCCGACCGCGCCGTTTACACCAAGGAGGTGGTCAACCGTCTCCAGAACGAGGAGAAAGTCATCAAAGCCAGCGAGCATTGGAAGGATGAGAAAGCCCTGCCGCTGCCCGC
>CAZRGY010000681.1:0-2326 GCA_964599715.1 uncultured Verrucomicrobiota bacterium
CGCCCGCTCCGTCGCTTCGGGTGTCAGCGGCAATGCCAGTGGCGTCAACGCCGCCGCGGCTTCCTTCTTTTTTCCAAAGGCGAAGAACCGCGTCCAACTCCCCGCGATGGGCGCCCAGTTATCCAATGCCAACAACCGTTTCCCCGTTTCGTTCAACGAAGGCACCGCCCCCTTCACCTGCAGATACAGTTCACGCTCCAGCGGACTTCCCAGTCGTTCAGACTCGCTGGCCATGCTGGAGATTTCTTCCTCGAATCGCTGCCATTGTTTGCTCCCGGCCAGCTTCGCCGCCTGTTCCGGCAATCCGCGTTTCACCACCGCCTCCAACAACTCAGCCAATGCAGCCCGCGCCTCTGCCTGCTCCTGCACCGTAAAGTCAGGCTCCAACGCAACCAATCCTTCGCCCATCAAAGCATCCACCGCCTGTGCCGCTGCCACCGCTGCCTCCAGCTTCGCTTCGATCTCTGCCGGACGGCTCGCCAGCCATTCGGAAAGCGTCAGCCCCAGCCGCCCGCGATACGGACTCTCCGGCCACCGCGCCGTGATTGCTCTCCGCAGGATTTCCTCCCCATCTGTGCGATGCGTCATCAGGTCATCCAGCGAGAGCCCTTCCACTTCGGGCAGATCCACTCCGCCTTTTTCTCGCGCCTGCCACCATGCACCACATAGTTGATGAAACGATTCACCTTCTGCACCGCAACCATGTAACCGGTCAAAGTAGCCACGCAATTCCGCATGCAGATCATTCAAACGCTTGTTCGTCTGCTCCAGCTTGCGCGTCGGGTCGGGCAGCTCCGCGTCTTGCGCCAGTTCCTCCAGCTTCTCGCGGATCTGCATGTAGAGATGCGACCGATCACGTTGCGGATCATGAATCACCCCGCACAATCCACCCAAGCCCATGCTGTCCAGACGATACTTCACCACATCCAATGCCGTGCGCTTGTCGCAGACAAACAGCACCCGCTCACCCCGCGCCAGATGGTCTCCGATGATATTCGCGATGGTCTGGCTTTTACCCGTCCCCGGTGGACCATGTATGACTAGTGCTGCGCTCTTGCGTGCATGAGCCACCGCTTCCGCTTGGCATGGGTCTGCATGCGTCACCAGCAGTTCTTCGCTGAAATCTCGTTTCGCCTTCTCATCCCCTTCAGCCAAGTGATCCCACTCTTTCGCCTCGGGTAATTGGTTGTCTTCCGCCTCCTCCAATGCCTTGGGCGACAGAAACGCCTGCACCGGATTCACCAATTGCGGCTCTGTTTCTTGCATCCATTTCGTGTCTCGCAGTAATCCGGGATTCACCAGCGGAAACAAACCGATGATGGCGCAAGGCAAGATGGCTGGCTCCGTCGGCAAAGCATCCGTCTTGGGCACTCCTTGTAATAGCGTGTTTTCATCGAAGACAAACGGCGCCTCAATTCCCGCCGCCTTCGCTGCCAGAGCAATTGTCTCCGCAATCTCCCGCCAAGGCTCCTCGCCCGTTTCATCAGCAAATAGCCCTTCGGTGGTCTGGCCTGTCTGTTGCTCGATCCATGCCAGCAACCCCGGATTCGGCATCACCAGGTCGGCACCTTCACCTACCACCTCCATTGTCACTCCGGGATTCAGCCCCCGCCGCACATTCAAAGTCACCGGGACAAACGCGATGGGTGCCAAGATTCTTGCCGATTTAAAACCCTGCCGGTCTTGTGTCACCGGAATGGAAAGCAGGGGGAATCCTACGAACAACGCCTGATCGCCATGGTCGTTGTAATACTCCGTCGCATCCTCCGCGATGTCGCGCAATTTGCCCAACACCTTGGCCTGCCGGTCCGCTGAGCTACGCGCATTACGCTGTTCATCCGACCACTCGCTCTCCGGATAGCCCGGCCAACTGAACTCCTTCACCTTTGCCGGAAACTCCACCTTCCCCGTCAACAGCTTGCTCAACACACTGGCCGGCTCCGTCCCCTGCAAATGCCGCAACTCCAGAAGGTCTAATCGCTGTCGGCTGTTGTGTGGCCGTGCGTTCAACCCCGGACCGGCGATCAGGCTCGCGTAGAGCCGCTGCAACATCGTGCGCAGTATCATTCGTTCCTCGTTATTTCCTTTATCTGAACCTATCCCCCTGCGTCACCGCAAGTCTCGTGTAAGCTCATGCTTCATGCCCTCACTCTACAGACTTCAAGCGATCGCTACTAACCTTGCGTTCCAATACGTTCCACTGCGTTCACAGAAAATCTCATCTCCGCTCAAAAATCTTCTCCCCCCACTCATCCTGTTGATTGGATTTATTTGGCACTTTTCCAGCGACTGGATAGATAGTGCACAAATAAGCACTCTACCAATC
>CAZRGY010000682.1:0-2325 GCA_964599715.1 uncultured Verrucomicrobiota bacterium
TCTACCCACTCTTGAATGACCGCTACCGGCACCGATGACTGTCGCGCCAATAGCTCTGGATCGGTGCGCTTCAGTTTCAATGTCCGTCCAAACGCGTCACGCCCATCGAAAGATGCCATTCTGAACTCCTCTAAGCATGCTGGGTAAGCCAAACTAGGTATGGGAGCTGTATCGGCGGCGGGTGTGACACAGGGGGTCACGGGGCCAAAAGAGAATGTCCACAGCCTCCCGGTGTCGCCCCAGGAAGCTGCGAATAATTTGAAATCACTGCCTAAAATAGCACATACCCGCTCAGTCTTTACGCCCCGACCACCGCAGATTCTCCGTCGCCGGTCGACTCAGCACGCTCGACCAAGTCATCCGGAAGTGCCATCTGGGTCTTTGCCCCTAACTCGCGCAACTTCTCAGCCTGGCGAACAATATTATTGTCTCGACGACCCTGACACAGCCGCTTAAAGGCTTTGTCATATGCCTGTTTTGAACCTTCAATCGCCGAACCCACTTTCTTTAGCTCGTCAACAAACTGCACGAACTGGTCGTATAGAAGCCCCCCAACGCGGGCGATGTTAGCCGCTTCCTGCTCTTGTCGAACGATGCGCCAAACCGAGGCAACGGTTCTCAAAGTCGCCAAGAGATTGGTCGGGCTAACAATGATGATATTCTTTTCCCATGCATCCCGGAACATCTGTACATCAGCTTCCATGGCGAATGAGAAGGCCCCTTCTGTCGGCAGGAACATAAATACGAACTCGGGCGAATCGAGCCCTTCAAGATTCTGGTACTGCTTACTTGATAGCCCGGCAAAGTGGGTGCGCAAGGCAGCCACATACTCGCGTCGGCACTGATCTTTCTCCTCGTCACCCTTCGCCGCAATGTAGCGCTCATAGGACCCAATGGTTACTTTGGAATCCACGATAAGGCACTTACCATCCGGGAGTTTCACGATCACGTCCGGGCGCACTCGCGAAGCCTCGTCTCCCGCGTTGGATATGAGCGAAAGGCCCTTTGCCTCACGGATGTAGTCTCGATCTTTGACCAGCCCTGATGACTCAAGAATGTTCTCCAAGGTAATCTCACCCCAGTTGCCCTGGGCCTTTGCCGACCCGCGGAGCGCCTCTGTTAAGTTTTGCGCCTCCTGAGAAAGTCGCCCCTGGGCCGTCATCAGCTGGCCAATGTGCTCCTTGAGCAAGGCCTTCTCAGTCGTTTCTTTAGAAAAGCGCTCAGCCACGTCCTTCTGGAACACAAGGATGCGCTCGCCTAGTGGCTTCAGTAGATTATCGATCTTTTCTTGTGAATCGCGGCTGTGCTTAACCGATTTTTCTTCGAGAATCTTGTTGGCTAGCGACTCAAACTCTAGCTTTGACTTGGCGTGCATCTGGGCGATGGCCTCATCTAGCTCCTTCTTGGTTCTCTCCAACGCCTCTTTCTCTTTGCGCAGGGCGATCTCAACCTTGTCGCTATCACTCTCCCGCTTTCTGAGCTCAACCACTTCAGCACGGATGGATTCGTACTCGCCTTTCATTTGCTCAAAGCCGCCAATGGACTTTTCCTGTTCTCGAACGATCTTTCGCAGACCCTCAACCTCGGCATGCAGGCGATCAGATCCTTCCCGACTGGCCGCCTGCAGCCCCTCCAATTGCATGCATCGACTTTGAGCCTCGGCCAGCTTCTGTGCTAGCTGCGGGTCTGTCACATCACCACGCCTTCTTGCCGCAAAATAGCCAATGGCAATTCCAAGTGCGAAAATCACAACCACGGCTATCATCGTCACCAAATCCATTGCATCCCCCTTGAACCCGAGACTTCCGATGGCTTCTTATCGAGATGTTTCACCGATTCTTTAGGTCAAATTCGCGCGATAGATGACTTGCATTTCACCAGGTTAAAGCCGTCTAACTAGAATTACCCATACGCCACATCTCATCACAGAGACCCACTTCCGATTGGAAGTCTGAGCCATCTAATCCCCCACAACCGAGTGCAATTTGGAGCCCGCCACGTAAACCACCACGGGCTTGCCCTTTGCAAAACTGAGAGAGGCCGACTGCACCGAATCTACTATCGCAACTTCAATATCGACCAGGGCACCAGAGGTGTTCGCAGCATTAAAAAATGTAAGGGTAAGCGCTTCCGAGCTATTTGTAGTCAATGCGTACGATTCACCTGTGGCCAGCTTGCCACTTGCTCGTACTTTTCGACTGTCCTGAAAACTCGCCACCTCGATAGCATCAGAGATCGCACAGGTATCAATGTTGAAAGCAGCCGAGCGAATTTTGCTGTAGTGATCCCCTATGATCCGATCATCCGAGACAAACTGCGCGTTCA
>CAZRGY010000683.1:0-2323 GCA_964599715.1 uncultured Verrucomicrobiota bacterium
GAACCGCCCGGCCATCGGAGTTGTTCCCCCAACCCACCAACTCGCCCGTAGCCTTAATCCCCAAGGAAAAATCCCGCCCAGCCGCCACAGCCACTGCAGCAGATGATTCAGCAGGTACGTTTCTCTGGCCAAATTGATTCAGCCCTACGGCGACGACATCCGCAAACCCCACAAATGGCACTAGACAAGCGAGGAGCACGAACCATTTCTCGAGCATCAATGGGTTCTTGCTGAATCTCATACTGTATATTTATAGGACACTTGATTCCTTAATCAAAACACCCTAAAATTAGTGAACCATCACCCCCCATTGACAGAATATTCACTTTACCTTTTTTGCGTTATTTTAGCATTATTAGTCATTTATTATAAACAATTTACAAAATTAGAGCCAATGAGCTCCTGCCCTCTAGAGCCTAAAGAACCAAACCCTTTAGGACCTCGTGGTTTTAGTATGCAAATTCAGCGCACCCCTATTAGACACCATAAACTGTCCAGAAGACTAATCTCAGAAAAATTATCATCGGCGGGAGAGACTTGCGCTGTTTTTGCAGAAAGAAAAGCGTCGCGAGATATCATCTGCGACAAACTATTCTGGCAGCTAGTCGCAAGGGTCGAATCAGGTAATAACCAAAACTTAACCAGCTAGGGAGAGCGACAACTGCCTTGTCAGCGTCACTTGGAGTAAACCCCTGTTTAAGTAGATGAGATAGCATCGGCCACCTGTCGCGCATCGCTTCCCGCATGTCCAAATGGAAACAGGCCTTGCGAAACGACATAGCATGGCTGCTCTCCGGCAAAAACAACCACACAAACACACGGGAAGCCAAACTGCTGGCGCGAGAATCAGATCGGGCTATATCCAATTGCCCGGTCGGCACCGTCCCCTCTGACAAACCTTCAGCTAGCAACAGCCCAACGTTTAGCATCCTTGTTATTCGACAAGCCTCGGCATCGTCTCGCAAACGCTTCCAATCTAACTTAGGGTTTGCCCGAATAAAGAGGGTCACATCACAGATCCAAGCTAACCGCTCCCAGACATGTTTGGAACCGTGGATACACAGCAGCAGCAGAATCCTCTCCGTAGATGGAACCGGGATATATAGCCCAAGGGCACCAACCTTGACCGATTCTGCCAGCAGGTCGTCTGCACCCATCGCTACCGAAAAATGTGGCTGCACCATCATCTGATGCAGATCAACTATGACTTTGGGAGAAGCTCGCTCCAGATTCCGCGTGTGCGCGTTTTCACCCTCGTTTTCGCGATACCCCAACCTTAATAATTCCCCCACCGCCTCACCCATTTGCGTTGGCCGGACCAGCAGGTCCAGATCAGCACACTGCCGCAAACTTAAATCCCCATAAGCCGCGACACCCAAAGTCGGCCCTTTCCACGCTAACACATCAATCCGTTTGGCTTCCAACGCCCCCGTCAACCGCCCCAACTCTTGCAAAAGGAAAAAGTTATATGCGCGGAGATTAGTCTGCTCCTGTCGCATCCGCTCCAACACAGCAACCGGCACATCCCCTGCCCGGCTCTCACAATACCGTGCCAAGCATGGTTCAACTGCATGCAATGAAGCCTGCCTCTTGAGATACCCCCAATCGATTTCAGCAATTCCTGGAGGCTCATCGACCCTCTGACCAAGCAACACTTCAGCCACCGCAGCCAGCA
Organism: uncultured Verrucomicrobiota bacterium; assembly: GCA_964599715.1. Taxonomy (GTDB): domain Bacteria; phylum Verrucomicrobiota; class Verrucomicrobiia; order Limisphaerales; family JAEYXS01; genus JAEYXS01. The sequence goes on from CAZRGY010000683.1 coordinate 1,676, forward strand.
GCCAACGGTCTTCCACCCGGAGTGGAATCGGTTTCAGATTGCATGCTGCATTGTTCATTCAGATGCGCGCCAAGCTGCCTGAGTCCATCTGTTTTGCAAAGGTTCTAAGCGCAAAACCATATGCACACTGGATGCCGCGGGCTTGTCCTGGCTCCCCTTGAGTGCTATCACCCCGCCATGGAACCCACTGTGGCCCTGTGCATGATAGTTCGGGACGGTCAAGCTACGCTTGATCGCTGCCTTGCCAGTGCCGCTTCAGCCGTTGATTCCATTTATCTCACCGACACCGGCTCCAAGGATGACACCATCAACATCGCCAAAAAACATGGTGCTCACATCCGCCATTTTGAATGGTGCGATGATTTTTCTGCTGCCCGCAATCACTCCATCCAAGATATACCAGAAGACTGGCTGCTGATCTTGGACGCCGATGATTATTTTCCTCTCGGCGAAGCTGCACGATTGCGTCCCTACCTCAAGAACAGCAAATCTCTCTCCTTGGCGCTGCGGTATTCCATCATGGAAGGCTACTCACCCGCCCTCACCCGCCGGGTATTGCGCAATCACCAAGGTCTCCACTTCACCGGCATCATCCATGAAACCATCCGAGAGAGTTTCCCGCCCACCACTCCCGATCACCTGCTGACG
>CAZRGY010000684.1:0-2321 GCA_964599715.1 uncultured Verrucomicrobiota bacterium
GGGATTTGAGGCCCTTGTTGATGGCCTGCCATGTGACGCCGCCATCTTCCGTGCGGAACGCGCCTGCGGCGGAGATGGCGATGTACATGCGCTGGGGATTCTTCGGGTCTTGGATGATGGTGTGTACGGCCATGCCGCCGGCGCCGGGTTGCCAGAGATGGCCCTTGGCACTGCGCAATCCGGGGAGTTCAGTCCAAGTCTTGCCGCCGTTCACGCTCTTGAAGATGGCGGCGTCTTCCGCGCCGGCATAGACGACATCAGGTTCGGTGAGGGAGGGTTCGAGATGCCAGACGCGTTTGAATTCCCACGGATGCTGCGTGCCGTCATACCACTTGTGCGTGCCCACGCTGCCTTCGTAGGTGAAGTTGTTGCTCTGGCCGGAGGGCATCCCGGTGGGATCGGGCGTCGGTTCGCCGCCGGGCGTGGTCCAAGTCTTGCCGCCGTCATCGGAGCGCTGGATGATCTGGCCGAACCAGCCGCTCGTCTGCGAGGCGTAGATGCGGTTTGGATCAAGGGGCGAGCCCTTCAGGTGATACATCTCCCATCCGGCGAAGAACGGGCCAGTGACGGACCAGTTCTCGCGTTTGCCATCGGCGGTCAGAATGAACGCCCCTTTTTTGGTGCCGACCAATACACGTACGCTGCTCATCGTATCCTCCTCGTTTCTGGTTTAGCTTTTGTTCCCCTTTTCCACCACCTGTTTGAGATCGGACAAGCCCTTCTCGAACTGCCCGCCGATCATCTTATCCATGTCCATGAACAGGCACATGGCCTTGGCGATAAAATTGTTTTTGCCGGTCATAGTCCAGGTGACGGTGGTGTTGCTGGCTTCCGTCTTGAAGGTGAATTCAGCATCACTCGTGCCTGCCATGGGCTTGTAGAAATCCAGGCGGAAGCGGACGGCCTCACCGGGCTGGCTCTCGGTGACGGTCATCTTGCCTTCGCCAACCTGATTATTACCCACCCAGGCGTAGCTGGCTCCGACGCCGGAGGCGGGGCCGTCATACGTAAGCTTCATATCCGGATCGAGCTTGCCCCAAGGGTTCCACGGCTCCCAGTTCTTCGGGGTGTTCACGTGCTCGAAGATGGCGGTGGCCGGGGCGGCGATGGTGGTGGTGCGGCTGACGCGGAACTCGGCCGGGCGCGTGGCCACCACGATGAGGAAGATGACTACCATCGCCCCCAAGGCGATCAGGATGGTCGTGAACATAGAACGTTTTTTAGGTGTCGTCATGGTCTTCAGAATCCAGTTTTTGTGCCTGTTTCTATCTCCACGACGAATGGGTTCTCCGGTTCAGGACAATCATGGACAGATTTTTTTAAAAAAGTCACGCCGAGCCGCAGTGCGGCTTCCTACGATGGCGGCAAACTCTTGAGCATCGGGAATCGCGATCAGCCTTGGCCTCAACAGCCTGCATCGGGCTTTTCCACGAATTCCTTGAGGCACGTGCCGATGAGTGCCGTCCAGCCGCGCTCGAAGTTCGTGCGGGCGAATTGCGGGAGTTTCGGGAAGGTATCGAGACCGGTATGGGTGAGGGTGACCTTGGTCTGCTTGCCTTCTGCGCTCAGCACGATGCTGACGAGAGAATCGCCCTCATACCCCTCGTAACGCCAGGTGTAGGCGAGGCGTTGTTGCGGCACGGCTTCGGTGACGCGGCATTTGTGGATGAAGGTGAAACCCTCGTGCTCCACGGTGAACTCAAATTCGTAGCCGATCTCGGGCTTGAAACCGGAGACGGGGAAAAGCCATTCGCGCAGGGCTTCGGGGCGGGTGAGCGCGTGCCAGACGCGTTCGACGGGGGCATCGAAGACACGGGAGATGGTGACGACGCCGGGTTCAGCGGGGGTACTCATTGGGGTTTGTTCTCTTTCTGTTGCAGTTCTTTCAGGTAGTCCTCGAGGCGGTCAAAGCTCTGTTCCCAGAAGACGCGATAGTGTTCCAGCCAGTCCACGGCTTCTTTCATGGGTTTGGCCTCGATGCGGCAGGGACGCCATTGGGCGTTGCGTCCGCGGCTGATGAGCTTGGCGCGTTCCAGCACCTTCAGGTGCTTGGAGACGGCGGGCAGGCTCATGCGGAAAGGGGCGGCGAGATCGTTCACCGAAACCTCTCCCTCAGTGGCCAGGCGCGAAAGGATGGCCCGCCGGGTGGGATCGGCTAGGGCGGCAAACGTGGCGGTGAGGTGGTCTGTGGGCATTGTCGGTTTAGGTTTTGTATTTAACTTGATGGTTAAATACATTGTGATAACCGGATAGTCAAGCGGGTATGCATCAAGAATGAGGGGCGTAAGCTAATTAAATCAAAAAAATGTGGTTTTAAGCAT
>CAZRGY010000685.1:0-2317 GCA_964599715.1 uncultured Verrucomicrobiota bacterium
AGAACCGCGGCGTCTCCTTCGGTGACATCATGCCGAATCCAGCAGCGCAGCCGTCAGGTCCCGCGAAGCCGAATCTGGAGGACATGATCCCGGAGGAACGCATCAAGCACGAGCTGTTCCCGCTGGATGCGTATCCGCTCCTGCTGCAACACGCCGCGGCGAATCAGGCACCCGACAAGGAGAACATCTTTCGCTTCAAGTGGCACGGGTTGTTCTATCTCACGCCGAACAAAGAGGCGTTCATGGCACGGTTGCGGATTCCCGGTGGCCAGCTGAAGACGTTTCAATTGCGCGAGATCGCGAACATCGCGAAGGAACTGACCACGGGTTACGTGCAGATCACCACGCGGGCGAACTTGCAGATACGCCTGATCGAGATGAAGAACGCGCCGGAGGTCATGCGGCGTATCCAAGGCGTGGGATTGCACACGCGCGGCTCGGGCGCGGACAATATCCGTAATCTGACGTGCGATCCAACGAGCGGGTTGGACCCGAATGAACTGATCGAGACATTGCCGCTCACGCATGAGATGGCGCAGGTGATCCTGAATACGCGCGAGTTCTACGATCTGCCGCGCAAGTTCAACATCGCGTTCAATGGCGGTGGGCTCATCAGCAGTGTGGAGGATACGAACGACATCGGTTGGACAGCGGTGCGCGTGAGTGAGGATGCCGGTGAGGTGAAGGCGGGTATTTACTTCCGCTGCGCGTTGGGTGGTGCCACCGGACATAAGGCCTTCGCCAAGGATTTGGGTGTTTATGTGAAGCCGGAGGAAGTCATCAAGGTGACCTCGGCGTTGCTGCGCGTGTTTATCGCAAATGGCAATCGCGGCGATCGCAAGAGGGCCCGACTGAAACATCTGCTCGAGACGTGGACGCTGGAGCAATACCTGGCGGAAACGGAGAAAGTGCTGGGTCACACTTTGCCTCGTGCGCCGAAGCTAGTAGAGACGACGCCAGCTAAGTTGACCGGGCCAGCGCATCCGCAGATCGGTGTTTATCCGCAGAAGCAGAAGGGATTGAATTGGGTGGGCGTGGTGATCCCGGTCGGGCAGATCACGCCGAAACAGATGTTGCGCATCGCAGAACTCGCCGATGCGTATGGCTCGGGTGAGGTGCGCATGACGGTGTGGCAGAACCTCATCATCCCGAATGTGCCGGATGCGTATCTTGAGACCTTGAAGAAGGCGCTGGTGAAGATGGGTTTTGGCTGGGAGCAATCCAACCTCAAGAGCGGTTTCGTGGCGTGCACGGGGAACAGCTATTGCAAGTTCGCCGGGGCAAACACCAAGGGCCACGCGCTGGAACTCATGGAGTATCTGGACAAGCGCGTGAAGCTGGACGTGCCGGTGAACGTGCACCTGACCGGCTGCCCGAACTCCTGTGCGCAGCATTACATGGGCGATATCGGCCTGCTCGGTGCGAAGGTGAAGGTCTCTGGTGAAACGGTGGAAGGGTATCACGTGTTCATCGGTGGTGGCTTTGGCAAGACGCAGACGGTGGGTCGGCAAATATTCCAAGGCATTTCATTTGATGACCTCAAGCCGTTGCTCGAGAAAATGCTGAAAGGTTATCTGCGCCGCCGGGCGGAGGGGGAGACGTTCTTGCAATTCAGTTCAAGGCATGATCTGAATACCTTGCAGGCCATCTTCACGAACAATGAGTGACCCGGTTTTTAGGGCCTTATGACCCCGTGACACAGGGTTGATCATGCTGCGTTTTGGGTGGGTCTGACTCCGATAGCTGGCTGATTCTGTGATTTGCTGAAAGAAGCGGAGAGAGCCGCTTCAATAGCAAGAAAGGGCAAGTGTTTTTGGCTTCTTTGGAGGCTAATCGGCTTGTATTTGGGCAGTTTTGTCTTCATCTTGGGCGCAATCGGGCGCTTTCTTCCCCGGCAAATTTTTCAAAGCAATCAGCAATTAACGGGCTGCTCCATGCCCGGCCAGATGCGACAAATATTTAGGTGCCAACTTGTTTGGTGCTAAAACCCATTCTTACTATGAAAGCAATCAGACACCTCCTTCCGCTGGCTTTGGTTTTGTTTTTGGTGCTGACGCGAGCTGACGCCCAACCGATTTCCGGGCCGATCATCATCGAGCGCAATACGGTTCCCAGTGTGCTTGCCGCTGCATTGACCCCGGGGGGCGGTTCCGGTCTGACCATCCGGCAGGCAAGTTTGCAAGGACATTCCTTTGAAGGTGCTGCCTCGACGGGCCTTTATTTTCTCGGCGTTGAGGGTGACATCAACGGGTATGGTTGAACCAGCCAGGTATCGTGCTCAGCACCGGCAATGTGACCGACTACCAATCGGGCCCCA
>CAZRGY010000686.1:0-2298 GCA_964599715.1 uncultured Verrucomicrobiota bacterium
CCACGTTCGGAACCGTCCGCCGGTGCGCGGTTCGATGAACCCGGAGTGCCAGCCACCGCGAACAAAGGGTGAACTGAAGTTCGTGTGATCCCGCTGAGCGGGAGATCTCGAAGTTCGACTTCCCGAATTCCTCATTGGCCACGAAAAGGCGCAAAGGGCACAGAGCCGAAGTTCGACCTCGTGTAACTGACCGCAGATGCGGGGTGCAGACACGAATTGCACGAAGTCAGACGACATGCTATCCACAGAGTTCTTGTAAGAAGCGGATCACGAATAGACGGCTCGACGCGACAATCATGCGCAATGCAACCAAGCTCATCGCCCTTGTTGGAACGGCAGTCCTAGTGATCTTTCTGGTGCTGGCAGTTCGTGGGTTGGTCAGGCGACCAGCCACATTGGTTACGATGTCCAATCTGGGCAGTTCAACGTCGTCGAACATGTTGTGGATCACGGTCGGAATCACCAACCGAAGCACGGACGCGATTGTTTACAGCGTTGGCTCGGCACAGTCAGAGTCCAATGGCATGTGGAAAGCCTTGAATGATTTTCGCTTTCCGGCCGGATCGAGATTGGAGCGGTTGCCCGCCGGAACCGGGACCGAAGTGCTTGTTATGGCTCCGTTGGTGAGCGGAGAAATGCGCGTGCCGGTCCAGTGGGGACATAGCTATAATGCGAATGCGTCAAGGTGGCAGGAAATTAAAGAGGACGCCATCGCATGGTACCGGATGCGTGATTTTCGTGGGCGAGGAGCCCTGTACACCGACCACGTGACAGGAATTGTGCGATGAGCATCAAGTCGCAATCTGCCAGGCGAATACGCCCATCGCTTGCACTTGCGTCGCAGTCGGGAATCGCTGGACTGGTGGCAGTCAAGGCGGAATTAGGAAGCGAAATTGCGTGGTGACAGCGGACAGCAGCGCGAGCCTGCGTGGAGGTGCGCAACGGGGAAGCGCAACGATTACGAGCCAGCGGGAAGTCGTGCTACAAGAAGGGGTATGCCGGTCAACAATACACACCCCGATTACGACACCGCACTGCCGAATTGGAATCGTGCCCGCGACGTGATCGCAGGCGAGGACGCGATCAAGGCGGCGGGCATCCGCTACCTGAGCAAACTCGATTCGCAGACCGAAGAGGAATACACCGCCTACAAATCACGGGCGTCGTTTTTCAACGCGACAGCCCGCACCGCTGAGGTGTATCTCGGACTAATCTTCCGTCGGCCGCCATTCATCAAGGTGCCGGATGATTCATCGGCCCTCGCCAAGGCGATGGAGGCATTCATCAACGACACGGACATGCTGGGGAGTCCGCTGCCCGCCTACGCCAAGAGCGTGGTCAACGAGATCATCACGGTCGGGCGGGCGGGCACGCTCATCGACTGGGAGGACACGGTCGAGAACCGGGTATATGCCTCGATGTATCGAGCGGAGCAGATCATCAACTGGCGGGTGGAGCGGATTAATGGACGCAATATGCCGACGATGGTGGTGCTGGCCGAAGAGGCGATTGATTCGACGGCTCGGCAGGAGCCTCGCCCTACCGCCGACAAGGATGAGTTTGCGCACACGCTGACCGAACAGATTCGGGTGCTGAAGCTGGTGCCGGCACAGAGCACCGATCAGACTGCCACCAGGATGGATGGCAGCACGCTCAAGCGGGAGTATGAATGCGTGGTTGAAATCTGGCGGACGGAGAACGAGAAGAACGGAAAGGCTGAATGGAAGCTCGTGGAAACGCGGGTGCCGAAACGACTGGGGAAACCGCTGCCGATGATCCCCTTCGTGTTCCATGGATCACAGCATTCGCTGCCCGCCATCGAGAAGCTGCCCTTGGCAGACATCATCACGGTGAATCTGGATCACTACCGCCTCGATGCGGACTACAAGCACGGGGTCCACTTCACCGCGCTGGCCACCGCGTGGGTGAGCGGGTTCGACAAGTCAGCGACGCTGCGCATCGGCGCGAGCACGGCCTGGGTGACGGATACGCCGGGAGCGACCGCCGGCTTCCTGGAGTTCAAAGGGCAAGGGCTCGAAACCTTCGAGCGTGCGATGAGCCGGGACGAACGACTGATGGCCGTCCTGGGATCGCGACTCCTGGAAGATCAGAAGAAAGTCGGCGAGACCGCCACCGCCATCGAGCTGCGGCAGTCGGGCGAGAACAGTATCCTGGGGAACATCGCGTTTAACGCGAGCGCGTCCCTGACGCACGTCCTGCATTGGGCGTGGTGGTGGAACTCAACGGAGGCGATGCCCGACGACGTGACCGACGACCAGGTGCTGATCGTGCTCAACA
>CAZRGY010000687.1:0-399 GCA_964599715.1 uncultured Verrucomicrobiota bacterium
AGACGAACCCGGTGCGGTACGAGTGCAAGCTGGAGGACCGTGAGACGGGGCTGATCCACTACGGCTTCCGCTACTGCCACCCCGGGCTGGGAAGATGGCTGGGCAAAGACCCGATGGGGAAGGCCGGCGGCCTGAACCTCTACGGCTACGTGGGAGGCGACCCGATCAACGGCATCGACCCGTATGGGCTGTGGGAGTGGAGCGACCTCAGCAACGAAAAGGACTAAGTATTTTTACGGGCTATGGCATCAGGGATGCTCCTGCTTCGCATTCTACCGGCCAAAGACTTTTTTCACTTCTCCCACCTTTCGTTCCGCTTTGCCGGAGAGTTTTTCCGCTGTGCCTTTTGCTTCCAGGGTCCGATCATTGGTCACCCGCCCAGCGACTTCCTTGATTTTC
>CAZRGY010000687.1:409-2294 GCA_964599715.1 uncultured Verrucomicrobiota bacterium
ATCTGACGGACTGTTCCTTGGACTTTTTTTTCTGTGCTGATTTTCATAGTTCTTTGACCTTATCCGGCACGCCTCTCACCCGCCATGGGGTATTCGCCCCATCTGAAATTTTCGGGCATCGAGAGCCATGTCCAAAGGCAAAGCGACCCTAACAGGCTGCTGAAAAACCCGGACGCCAAAATGAGAACCGGCCAGTCCCGGCATGGGGTTTGCTGAGGGTTGGGGCATGCGTGGAAAAGCCGAATCGCAGCCCCAGTTTCTGGCCTTGTTCTCCGTCGAGCAGGCCGTCCCGACAGACCATCCGATCCGCGTCATCAAGAAGTTGGTGGACAGAGTCCTCCGCGAGTTGAGCCCGCTCTTCGACAACATGTATTCCGTCGAGGGCCGCCCCTCCATCCCCCCGGAGCGCCTCCTCAAGGCCAAACTTCTCATCGCCCTGCACACCGTGCGCTCCGAGCGGCAGTTCTGCGAGCAGCTCCGCTACAACCTGCTGTTCCGCTGGTTTCTGGACATGGACATGAGCGGGGAGTGCTTCGACGCAAGCACCTTCAGCCAAAACCAGGAGCGGCTCATCCAACACGACGCCGCGCGCCTCTTTTTCCACCACGTCTTCGAGCTGTCCCGCGAATATGGCTGGGCCAGCGACGAGCACTTCACCGTGGACGGCACCCTGATCGAGGCGGCGGCCAGCATGAAGAGCTTTGTCCGCAAGGAGGGAGCCCCCAACCCGACCGACGGCGACCCGGGCAACCCCTCGGTCGATTTCAAGGGGGAAAAGCGGACCAACCAGACCCACCAGAGCACGACCGACCCCGAGGCCCGGCTTTACAAGAAGGCCAAGGGGCAGGCGGCCCGGCTCTGCTTTGCCGCGCACGCGCTGATGGAGAACCGCAACGGGTTGTTGAGGCAAATCCTGGTTGGCAGCGCGACGGAGACCACGGAGCCGGAGGCCGCGTTGGAAATGTTGGAGGTGGAGATGGAGGTCAACGGGGTGAAGCCCAAGACCTTGGGGGCGGACAAAGGCTACCACACGCGGGAGTTTGTCCAAGGGCTGGGCGCGGCGGGAATTGAACCGCACGTGGCGCAAAGGAAGGTGGGGGAAAGGATCGACCCGGCGGTGGCGGGGTCGGAGGGCTACCGGGTGAGCCAGAGGGTGCGCAAGCGGGTGGAGGAGATATTCGGCTGGGCCAAGACCGTGGGTGGGTTTCGCCGGACGCGGCACCTGGGGATCGCCCGGACGCAGCTCAGCGCGCATTTCGTGGGGGCGGCCTACAACTTGGTGAGGATGGCCGGGCTGTTGAGGAAGGATGCGAGCGAGTCGCCCCCGGAAAGGATGGCCCTCGTTTGAGAGGGCCGGATGGCGGAGCGCGCCTTGATTCGGTGAGAAACACCGAAATCGGGGCGTGAAGCGGGGCAAGCTGGCAAAAAGTCACGATCTGGAATGCTCTGGGCAATCCAATAGAACCGCCGGAAACGAACCGGCCCAAAGAAGCCGGGTTTTTCAGCGGCCTGTTAAGAAGCTACAGTTGGGTCGCCCTACCTGAGATGGATTTCGGGCAGAGCGTATCGGTAATCGGAGGCTCGGCACCATTGAAGTGGATGGGACTGTATGGATGCAACAGCCTTCGTCTGACCGATGTCAACGATATGTGGACGAAGTTCTTATTGCCGTTTCCACCGAACCTCCGGGTACTCCTGGGCAGCGACAACTCCGTTTACATCGTTCCTGAGATGGGTTCGCGGTTTGCGGACAACATGAACGGCTCCAGCCCAGCCAGCCAGGGGACGCCGATGACCGTTATAGATAGTTGGTACAACGCAGGCACTGTTGCCCATCAAATCGCCGCGAGCACCCGGAACCCTTTCAAGCGACCAGGAGAAGTCC
>CAZRGY010000688.1:0-2289 GCA_964599715.1 uncultured Verrucomicrobiota bacterium
CCAGCTGGACGATGACCCGCTCGCCCTGCACGCGCACGACCTTGCCCAGATACACGCCGCGTTTCTTACCGAAGCGCGCATGCACCAGTTCCTGATTGTCGATGCCGTTGAACCAGCCCGTGTAAAGGCCGCGCGAGAAGGACATCTCCAAGTCATACTTCGCCGCGCTATCCACCCGATTCGTAAGATTGGCAGCGGAAGCGATTTCCTTTGCGGCTTTATCCAACGCCTGCCGATAGACGCGCGTGATGCTGGCCACGTACTCCGGCGATTTCAGACGCCCCTCGATCTTCAACGAAGCCACACCACTACGAATCAACTCCGGCAACACTTCGAGGCCCGAGAGGTCTTGCGGGCTGAGCAGGTAACGCTTGTCTCCGAGCGGCACTTGCACGCCATCGGAGAGCAGATCATATGGCATGCGGCACGCTTGCGCGCATTCACCGCGATTCGCGGAACGCCCACCGAGCGATTCGCTGGTCAGGCACTGGCCGGAATAGGCGACGCACAATGCGCCGTGCACGAACACTTCCAGAGGCAGTTCGAGTTTCTCACTCGCCTTCTGCGCTGCCTGCATCTTTTCGATCTCGGCGATGGAACATTCGCGCGCGAGCACGACGAGCTGGCAGCCGAGATCGCGGGCAAACTCCACTCCGGCCGCACTCGTCACGGTCATCTGCGTGGAGCCGTGGATGTGAAAGTCGGGCGAGAGCTGGCGGATGAGGCGGCAGATGCCGACGTCTTGCACGATGGCCGCATCCACTCCGGCGGCGATGATGGAGCGCAGATACTTTTCCGCGCCCTCCAGCTCGTTCGCGAAGACCAGGGTATTGAACGTCACGTAGCCGCGCACGCCCCGGCGATGCAGGAACTCCATGAGCTTCGGTAGGTCCGCCTCGGTGAAGTTATGCGCGCGCATCCGGGCGTTGAACTTGTCGAGGCCGAAGTAGATGGCGTCCGCGCCGTTCTCCACGGCGGCTTTCGCGCATTCCCAATCGCCCGCGGGAGCGAGGAGTTCAGGCAGGCGCAAGCGGGCCTTGCCACCGGTGGCGGCAGCGGACGATTCAGTTGTGACGACAGCAGACATTCGGTTCTACGCTGCGGATACTATACAGCGAAGCGGGCCAGACTACACGTGCGATTATGGAGGGCAATGGAAAGATTTGGGCCGGGCATAAAGAAAACGCCGGGTGGATGCACCCGGCGTTTCGCATTGGAATCTTTAAGAACGGCTTACTGGTAAGCCTCCATGCCGACGCACGTGCAGACCGGATTGCGATCGCCGAAGACGTTGTCGATACGGCCCACAGCGGGCCAGAACTTGTGGTCCTTCAACCACGGACGTGGGAAAGCCGCCTGCTCGCGGGTGTAGGGACGGTTCCATGCATCACCGGCAATGGTGTCCGCAGTGTGCGGGGCGTTCTTGAGCGGGTTGTTCGCCTTGTCGATGGCGCCCGATTCGATGGCCTGTATCTCGGCGTGGATGGCCAGCATGGCATCGCAGAAGCGGTCCAGCTCGGCTTGGGATTCGCTCTCGGTCGGTTCGACCATCAGCGTGCCGGCCACCGGCCAGCTCAGCGTCGGCGCGTGGAAGCCATAATCCATCAGGCGCTTGGCCACGTCCTCGGCGGTGACCGCTTTGAACTGGCGCAGGTCCAAGATGCACTCGTGCGCGACGAGGCCGGTCTTGCCCTTGTAGAGGATCGGGAAATGGTTTTGCAGGCGCTTGGCGATGTAGTTCGCGTTCAAGATGGCGTACTTCGTCGCATCGGTGAGCCCCGCCGGACCCATCAGGCGGATGTAAACCCAGGAGATGGTCAGGATACTGGCGCTGCCCCAAGGCGCGGCGGCGATGGCCCCGAGCTTGTGCTGGCCTTCCAGCGCGATGACCGGATGACCGGGCAGGAAGGGCGTGAGGTGCTTCGCCACACCGATCGGGCCCATGCCCGGACCGCCGCCACCATGCGGGATGCAGAAGGTCTTGTGCAGGTTCAGATGGCAGACATCCGCACCGATATCGCCCGGACGGCAAAGGCCGACTTGCGCATTCATGTTCGCGCCGTCCATGTAAACCTGGCCGCCGAAGCTGTGGATGATCTGGCAGATGTCCTTGATGCTTTCCTCGAACACGCCGTGCGTGGACGGATACGTGATCATCAAGCAGGAGAGCGTGTCCTTGTATTGCTCGGCCTTCGCGCGCAGGTCAGCCACGTCGATGTTGCCTTCCTTGTCGCAGGCTACCGGGATCACTTTGAGACCGGCCATCACGGCGCTGGCGGGATTCGTGCC
>CAZRGY010000689.1:0-2289 GCA_964599715.1 uncultured Verrucomicrobiota bacterium
CGCGAGATGCGTCTGCTCGATGTCCTTCGTGAAGAGGCGCACGCGCGGTGCGGTTTGCGCGGGAGCGGTGGGCAGATAGGTCGGCCGCTTACCCTTGGCGAAGGGCTTGGAGAGCTTGCGGGCCAGCGAGACCACTTCACGATGATTCACCCGTCCCGCCACGGTCAGCACCGCACCCGCAGCGACGTAATGGGATTTAAGATACGTGACGAGTTCATCCCGTCTCAGCCCATCGAGGGTTTCGAGGGTGCCGGTTAGCGGGCGCCCCAGAGGATGTTCTGGCCAGAGCGTTTCGTTCAACAGCTCCATCACGTGGGAGGCGGGCTGGTCGAGATACATGGCGACCTCCTCCTTGATGACATTGCGCTCTTTGTCGATCTCCACGGGATCGAACTGGGAATGCAGCACCATGTCGAAGAGGACATCGAGCAGGTTGCCCAGCTTGTCGCGCGGGGCGCGGGCGTAGAAACAGGTATGCTCCTCGCCGGTGAAGGCATTGAGGTAACCGCCTACGCCTTCCACCGCTTGCGAGATCTGCTTGGCGTTCCGGCGCTTGGTGCCCTTGAAGAGCATGTGCTCGATGTAATGGCAGACGCCATTCAGCGGCGCATCTTCATAGCGCCCACCCACGCCCACCCACAATCCGGCACTGACGCCAGCCATATGCGGCATGGTGGCGGTAGCGACGGTGAAACCGTTCTCCAACTTGGTGACCTGGTACATCGGGAATTATTTGAAAGCGGGCGGAACGTCTTCGGGAGGGCCTACGCGGCGACGGTAGTCGAGGATGATGCCTACGGCTTCATCCACATCGTCCGTAAGGTTCATCAGGTCGATATCTCCGGGGCTGATGAGTTTCTTGCCTTCCAGCGTGGTCTTCATCCATTTGATGAGGCCGCTCCAGTAATCCGTGCCAAAGAGGATGAGCGGGAAGCGGGAAATCTTCTGCGTTTGCACCAGCGTGGCGACTTCAAAGAACTCGTCGAGCGTGCCGAAACCGCCGGGCATATAGACGAAGCCCATGCTGTATTTCACGAAGCAGACTTTGCGCGCGAAGAAGTAATGGAAATCGATGGGGATGTTCGAGTAGGGATTGCCGCTCTGTTCGTGCGGGAGCTTGATGTTCAGGCCTACCGATTTGCCCTTGGCTTGGGATGCCCCCTTGTTCGCCGCCTCCATTATGCCCGGACCACCGCCCGTGATGACGGCGATATGATGCTTGGCCAGGGATTTGGCGAGGGCCACGGAATATTTGTAATACGGGTCACTCGGCTTCGTGCGCGCCGAACCGAAAACCGTCACGGCCGGACCGACTTTCGACATGGTGTCGAAGGAATCGACGAACTCGGCCATGATACGGAAGACGCGCCAGGGGTCCTCGTGCAGATGTGAACCGGGTGCATGTGAGTGGTGCATGGGCGGCAGGATAGGGGCAAAGTTCAAACTTCAAAGTTCAAAGTTTGGACGGCTTGACGGTGGCTGGGAAAAGGGGGAGGGTGTGGGGCGATAACCACCACACCAAAGCAATGGAGAGGAAGCCGGAGAGCCGCAAGGGAACCGCTAATGAGCGGGAAGGCAGGATGGTTTTGGTTGAAAATATTACAATGTTAGGGACTGACCCCTTTAAGTGAGGAAATTTTCCCTACCCAGGCCGGGCTAGGACAAGCTGATATGGCGCGCAAGCTGCGAGTGGAATATCCGGGGGCGATCTATCACGTGATGAACCGGGGTGACCGGCGGGAGCCGATCTTCCGGGATGACGTGGACCGCCAGTGTTTTGTGAAGTGTCTGGCGGAGGTGTGCGCGAAGACGGGGTGGCAGGTGCATGCCTATGTGCTTATGGGGAATCATTTTCACCTGGTGGTGGAGACGCCGCAGGGGAATCTGGTGGCGGGAATGAAGTGGTTTCTGGGGACTTACACGGGGAGATTCAACCGGCGGCACAAGCTGTTCGGGCATCTGTTCAGCGGGCGGTACAAAGCGTTGATCGTGGATGGCTCGGGGAACGGGTATCTGAAGACGGTGGGTGATTACGTGCATCTGAATCCGGTGCGGGCGAAGTTGGTGAAACCGGAGGCGGCGTTGAAGAGTTATGCGTGGAGCAGTTGGCCGGCGTATGTGGGGGCACCGTCGAAGCGGCCGGGCTGGCTGCGGGTGGACCGGTTGCTGGGGGAGTGGAGGATCCCGAAGGACAGTGCGGCGGGGCGGCGGGAGCTGGAGCAGCCGGTGGAGATGCGGCGCGGGGCGGAGGAGGGGGCGGATCTGACGGCGATCCGGCGGGGGTGGTGT
>CAZRGY010000690.1:0-2287 GCA_964599715.1 uncultured Verrucomicrobiota bacterium
GGATGATCCGAAGAATCCTGGCGTCATCGCGGATTGCACGGGTGATAACGCCGGTGACAGCGTTGGTCCCACGGCGGATGGTTTCGAGACGTACGGCGTCACTGGCGTGGCGCTCATCGCGTTTCTGGCGCTGGCCTTGGTGGATTCCCCGGCCGAGTGTGGCACGCTCATCATCTGGCTCTTTGCCATGCGCATCCTCATGATCATCACCTCGCTCGTTTCTTATTATGTGAACGATGGCCTGAGCCGCTCGAAGTATGGGGCCTTGAAAGATTTTGATTTCGAAGCCCCACTTACGAGCCTCGTCTGGATCACCTCGATCGTCTCCATCGGTGTGACCTTTGCGGCGAGCTGGCTGCTGCTGGCGAAGATACCCGGCTTTGAGGCGCTTTGGTGGGTGCTCTCGGTCATCATCAGTTGCGGGACCATCGCCGGCGCGGTCATCCCGGAGTTCACCAAGATATTCACCAGCACGCATTCCAAGCACGTTAAGGAAGTCACCAATGCCTCGCACCACGGTGGCGCGTCTTTGAACATCCTCTCTGGATTTGTCGCCGGTAATTTCTCCGCCTTCTGGACCGGCCTCGTCATCTTGGCGCTGATGTTCGTCTCCTATCTCGTTTCCCAACATCCCGCCATGATTGAGATGATGCCGGATAAATACTCCTTCGCCGCCCCCATTTTTGCGTTTGGTCTGGTGGCGTTCGGTTTCCTCGGCATGGGCCCGGTGACCATCGCCGTGGACAGCTTCGGTCCGGTCACCGATAACGCGCAATCTGTCTATGAACTCAGCCAGATCGAGGCCCAGCCGGGAATTTCTGATGAGATCAAAAGAGACTTCGGCTTCGAGCCCGATTTCGAAGGAGCCAAGCTCCAGCTCGAGAAAGGCGATGGGGCAGGGAACACCTTCAAGGCCACCGCCAAGCCTGTGCTGATCGGCACCGCGGTCGTCGGTGCCACCACCATGGTCTTCGGTATCATCCTGTTGCTCGAGCAGATGTATGGCGATGTCGTGCCGCACCTCAGCCTCGTGCAGCCGGAGATCATCCTCGGCCTGCTCATGGGCGGATCGGTCATCTATTGGTTCACCGGTGCATCCACCCAGGCGGTCGTGACGGGGGCCTATCGCGCGGTCGTTTTCATCAAGGAGAATATGAAGCTCGATGCTGCTGTCGCCTCCATCAAGGACAGCAAGAAAGTGGTCGAGATCTGTACCGTCTATGCGCAAAAGGGCATGATCAATATTTTCATCGTCATCTTCTGTTTTGCTCTCGCGCTGCCGTTTTTCAGTCCTTACTTCTTCATCAGCTACTTGGTGGCGATGGCCTTCTTTGGTCTGTTTCAGGCTGTCTTCATGGCGAATGCCGGCGGCGCATGGGATAACGCCAAAAAGATTGTGGAAGTGGACATGCGCATGAAAGGCACCGAGTTGCACGCTGCCTCAGTGGTCGGTGATACCGTGGGCGATCCTTTTAAGGATACTTCGTCCGTCTCACTGAACCCGGTCATCAAGTTCACCACGCTCTTCGGACTGCTCGCGGTTGAGATCGCGGTGACACTGCAGAATCAAACGCTTAAATACGGCATCGGGGTGGTCTTCTTCGTGATCGCCCTCTTCTTCGTCCACCGCAGCTTCTATGGCATGCGTATCCCAGAGGCGAACTTGGGCGCAGAAGACGTGATGGTGATCGGTGCGCCGGAGGATAAACTAAATTGACCCGGCGTTGCCGGGTCAATTCGCGTGACTTGATTTAAGAGAGTCGGTGGAGACTAAAACGTCATCCACAGGCCATTCCGCGGTGCTTGCGGCTTGAAGAAAGCCGTGGTTCCCGGAGGAAGGCTGTTCTCCTGCTTCGTGGTGCCCGCAGTGCTGTCAAAGGAAGGTCCATTCACCCAGGCATCCACCTGTTCCAGGCTGCTGAAAAGCAAAACGCGCCAGTTGGGCGTCATCGTCTCCGTGTACTTTTGGAACGTGGCAGCAGCCTCGTGATTGCTTTCGTGGGTGATGATGCCGATCCGCTGGGTTTGCATCGGCCCTGCAAAGCGCGTCATCGTTTCGATGATGGAGCAGATCTGCGTGTTGGCCAAAAGGATCTCACAGCGCTGCCAGTCCCAGATGGTGGACATGCCAGGTTTGTATAAAGGATGGTTCAGCAGGCCATTAAGGGCCACGCAGAAGTCCACGTAGTCACAGCTGCCTTGACCGGTAAAGTAGGCGGTCCGGCGATTGGTATCTAGGTCTAGGGTAAAGCTCATATAAACACCGGGTTGGTTGATTTGTTGCAAC
>CAZRGY010000691.1:0-2286 GCA_964599715.1 uncultured Verrucomicrobiota bacterium
ATTCTTTTAGATTAGTGGCTTCTATTACTTCAGTGGAACCACCCGTGGAACCACGACCGCCATAGGCAGACGACGGTCCCTTGGAGACTTCCACCTGCTCCAAGTTGAAAGGGTCACGGGAATAACCACCGAAATCACGGACACCATCCACATACATATCCGTGCGGGCACTGTAACCGCGGATGGACATCTGGTCACCGGCGGGCGTGCCACCTTCACCGGCCTGCATGCTGATACCCGTCACATTGCGTAACACATCACGCAACGAGGTGGCGCCTTGATCTTGGAACACTGCGCGCGGGATCACCGTGACCGTCTGCGGCACATCCCGCAGCGGCACCACGTACTTGGGTGAGGAGAGCGTTTCCGGTTTGTAGGAATTCTCATCCTGCACCTTCTCGGCCGTGATCACCACGTCCTGCATCTTGACCGGAGCATTGGTGCTACTGCTGGCTTGGACCGGCGGTGTGTTCGTCTGGGCATGCGATGCACCCGTCAGCATGATGGCATTGACCAATGCCATCGTGGCGACGGACGGACGCATGCTGCGACCGGAATTCAGTTTGTTCCCTTGCGATGTCTGTTTGTACTTCTTCATGTGTTTTTATTGGCGTTGCCCGGTATCCGCACAGATGCCTTATGAAATTTGAGTCCAACCGGGGCTCAACTTTCTCCGGCGGATGCCGGGCAACGGCGAGCAAACTAGGGGAATTGAAAAACCTCTGCTTTAGGTCGATTGCCATTTCTCGTCGATGGATTGCACAAACACAAAAAATCTGAGCGCAATCGAACGACAGAAAACCGCAATCCATCGACAGTCCTTGGCGCAGGTCTGAGGAAAAACTGGCACCTGAAAAAGTAAAAAGCCCGCAGTTCAAAAACTGCCCAAGAAATACTCCACCAGCAACAACCCGCCATCACCGGCGCGTTTCACCATCTGGAGCAATTCATCGGCTGAGGAGACTTCCTCCAATTGTTCGCTGATGAACCACTGCAGGGAATTCTGGGTGAAGCGGTCTCCTTCTTTTTCTGCCAGATCGAAGAGTGCGTTGATGGAGTCCGTCACTTTCAATTCGTGATCCAACGCCACTTTCACCGCTTCTTCGGCTGATTTGAAACTGCATTTCGGGGCGGCGATCGCTGGCAATTGCAGCGGCGTGCCCGTATCCACCACATACTTCATGAAGCGGTGGGCATGCGCCCGCTCTTCACTGGCTTGTTGGGAAAAGTGGGCAGAAAGGCGTGGTAAGCCCTGTTGTTTGAACCAGGCGGAAATGGCCTCATATTGCATGGAGGCAAAGAATTCCAACCCGATCTGCTGGTAGATGGCCGTGGCCACCTTCTTAGGAATAAGCGTAGTCATATATGTTGCTCCTGTCCGCAGGATACCAGCAGAAGACGCTAGGAGCAACCTGAACCGGCTGGAAATTAGCGCGTTGCGAGCGCGGCTTTCAGGTTCGCCTTGGCGGCGGAGACCCGGCGGTCAGAAGACTTGGCGGACTTCACGCCCTTCACCTGGGTCAACTGCTGCCAGAACGCCATGAAATGATCGAAACGTTTTGCTGTCATACCAGTCACCATAGCCTCCGGAAGGGGATGCCGCTTTCGTTGGATTGCGATTTTCTATCGGTAGATTGCAACAGGAAGGAGGGAAAGCCCTCACGTCACCCGGCACCACCGCAGGAGGATAACTGCGGAAAAGGTTGGCTGACCTGTCGATGCCGGGTGACGTCAGCACTCAATGCACGCCCTGACTATGGCGTGTCATCGAGTGTACCGCCGCTGTTGCGTTGTCATTTTTCGTCGGCAACTTGCGGTCTTTTCCGAACGCCTTCCACCCAGGCATAAAGCGTGGGCAAAACCACCAGCGTGAGAAACGTGGAGGAGATGATGCCGCCGATCACCACCGTCGCGAGCGGGCGTTGCACTTCCGCACCCGTTCCGGTCGCCAGCGCCATGGGCACGAAACCCAGTGAAGCCACCAGCGCGGTCATCAGTACTGGCCTTAAACGCGTCAACGAACCCTCCATCACCGCCTCATCCAATGTGCGTCCCTCACTCCTCAATTTATTGATGAAGGAGATGATCACCAGACCATTGAGCACCGCCACGCCCGAGAGCGCGATGAAGCCGACGGCTGCTGAGATGGACAAAGGAATATCCCTCAACCACAGGGCCAATACACCGCCGACCAAGGCCAACGGCACACCGGTGAACACCAAGAATGCATCACGGACATTGCCGAATGAGGTGTAGAGAAGCAGGAAGATCAGCACCAGCGCGGTA
>CAZRGY010000692.1:0-2284 GCA_964599715.1 uncultured Verrucomicrobiota bacterium
CCCGGCAGCGATGGTTTCATCCACATCACCCTGGAAGTAGCCGAGCAAAGCATCCAAAAGAAGGCCATCGTCTATGACGGCGACGGAGATGCTCACTACGACACCATCTCCGCTTTCATCAAATCCATGCGCGGCAGCGATCCCGATGCCGCTCTCTACTGGCTCGCCAAGATGATCCATGCCGGGGAAGACCCGCGCTTCATCGCCCGCCGCATTGTCATCCATGCCGCTGAAGATGTCGGGCTGGCTGATCCCATGGCTCTCGTGCTGGCGGTCTCAGCACATCACGCCGCCGAGTTCATCGGCTGGCCGGAAGCCCGCATACCTATTGCCGAGGCCGCGCTCTACATCGCCACGGCCAACAAGAGCAACACCGTCGTTGCGTCAATCGATGCTGCCTTGGATGATGTGAAGAATGGTCGCACGTTGCCCGTGCCAGAACATTTGCGCGACGGACACTACAAAGGCGCCAAGCAATTGGGTCACGGTGTGGGCTACAAGTATGCCCATGATCACCCCGGTAACTTTGTTGCCCAAGATTACCTCGGAGACTCCCGCCGCTATTACCACCCCACTGAGCAAGGGGTGGAGAAAAAGATCAAAGAGCGCGTGGAACGTTGGCGCGCAGAGATGGATGCCGCCCGGAGGAAATCCTCATGACAGCCAGCCTGACCGAGCAAAAAACGGCGATCCGGCAGCAGTTCCGCCTTCGCTATCAGGAACAGCGTAAAGAACAGTTAGCGTCTGATTCGGAGAGTCTACGGAGCCAACTCATCGCGTCCTCTTTATGGCAAACAGCCCGTAACATTCTGATGTTCTATCCCCTGTCAGACGAGCCAGATATTGTCCCCCTGCTGGCCCAAGCCCTTAGCTCAGGCAAATCCATCTCCCTACCCCGTTATGATTCCAGCTCAGGGGTTTACGAAGCAGCTTTGATCCGAAATCTGACGGAAGACCTTGTTCCCGGACGCTTCGGCGTCCGGGAGCCTTCTCCGAATTGTCCGGCTTTGCCATTAAACCAACTGGACTTGACCTTGGTACCTGGCATAGCTTTCGATTCAAGCGGACGGCGGCTGGGCAGGGGCAAAGGCTTCTATGACCGGTTGCTGCCAGGGACGACAGGGATGACGTTAGGACTGGCCTTCGACTGGCAGGAGAGCGACGCGCTCCCCGTAGAGCCGCATGATGTCGAGTTGGACGCAGTCCTGACACCGACACGCTGGCTGAAAAGTCGTCTGGCCACGTAGGTGCTGAAATGCTTTTGTTGGGCAACATAGTGATTTTCATCGAGGGACTTGCGCTATTCGGCGCGGGCGCGGGATTGTGCTATTTTCTGCTCCGCAAACGCGAAAAAGGTCTCCTGAAGCAACTCAAGGAGCAGCAAGACCTCGCCCTCTCCAATGCCCGCCGCGAAGCCGATAACATTCTTCGCGAAGCCAAGCTTTCCGCCAACGAAGAGGCCCTAAAGATCCGCGAGCAAACAGAAAAATCATTCACGCAAAAACGTCAGGAAATCTCCGACCTGGAAAACCGTCACGCCGAGCGGGAACGCCTGCTCAATAACCAACTGGAAAAACTCGTCGCGCAGGAAAAGGATTTGGAGAGCACCGAGGAGAAGCTGCAAAGACAATCCGCCGACCTGGAGAAGCAACGCATCGAGCTACACCAGTTGATGCAGCTCCAAAAGGAGAAGCTCCAGAACATCGCTGGCATCACTGAACTGGAAGCCCGCACACAATTGCTCAAGCAGGTGGAGGCGGATGCCCTGAAGGATGCCAACAACCTGACCCGCCACATTCTGGATGACGCCAAGAAACAGGCGGAGGAGAAGGCCCGTTACGTCCTCAGCGTCGCCATCCAACGTTATGCTGGCGACCATACTTTCGAGACGACCACCGCCACCATCGCCCTCCCCGGTGACGAGATCAAAGGTCGCATCATTGGTCGTGAAGGCCGCAACATCCGCGCCTTTGAAGCAGCCACCGGCGTCACCGTCCTGATCGACGACACGCCCAACGCTGTCGTCCTCTCCGGCTTTGATCCCGTGCGCCGCGAGATCGCCCGTGAGGCCATGCAGCGCTTGATTCTCGATGGCCGCATCCATCCCACACGCATCGAGGAAGTCGTGCAAAAGGTCACCGAAGAGATGGATGAGACCATCGTGAAGAACGGTGAAGAAGCTGTCTTCAAGGTCGGTTTGCCGCAATTGCATCCGGAGATCGTGAAGCTGCTGGGTCGCCTGCGATTCCGACACAGCTTTTCTCATAACGTGTTGGACCATTCC
>CAZRGY010000693.1:0-2281 GCA_964599715.1 uncultured Verrucomicrobiota bacterium
TGATCATCTCCAGTGTGGCCAACTTCCACATGCGCTCACCAGAGTCCCGCAAGGAGCCCATGGCACAACACGCTGGCTGGGCCAAAAAAGCGAAACACATCCTTTGGCGGCCAAACCTGGGCAGTCAGGCCGGACTGAGCTGGGGCATGCCGGACGTGGCCATGACCCAGGCGGGCGAGGATTTCCGCTTCGTAGCGGACAATCATTGCGTCGGCCTTTACTTCGATCTGTTCTGGTTCCACTGGGCCAACCAAGGCCCACACTATTACACCCTCGCGCACCTGGCCTGGAACCCTTACACAGATGTTTCCGCCCTCATGGACGATTATTACCAGCGGGCGTTCGGTCCGGCCGCCCGTGATGTGAAGGCCTATTGGGAATTGCTCGAACGCACGCGCATGGAGTTCGTGGCCGAGAATCCCAGTCGTCAACGCGCCTTTGACCTGCCGAAGAAATACACGCCCGATCTCTTGGCCAAGGCACAATCCCATCTGGATTCTGCCGCTAAAAAACTCGCCACTGCGGAAGAGAAATATCGCCGTCGCCTGCATTTCATCCAATGCGGCCTCGATTTCACCAAGCTCGTCGTGGACACGCGCACGTGGATGCAAAAGTTCGAGGCCAGTAAAAGCAAGGATGCTGACGCAAAAGCCCAGGTGCTCGCCAACTGGAAACGCACGGAAACGATGAAGAAGGATTTCCCCGAGTTTGCCATCAACTGGCAGGCCGTCTTCCGGGAAGGTGGCGAGGGCAAACGCGTCATGGGTTTGCACCCGGATACCCCGCTCAGCGGGCGCACCTTACGTGAACTCCAGGCGGCAGGATTGGAATAATCCTTACATTTCCCTGTCCTTGCCAGAGCACGGCAAAGCGGTTTCTATCTGGCCTTCATCGTGACGGCACGGAAACCAGCGCTGGGCTTTATCTTCGTGACGCTCGTTCTCGATATTCTCGGGATCGGGCTGATCATTCCCATCTTGCCCAAGCTGGTCGAAGACCTCGGCGGCGGTGGCATCGAGAAGGCCACCTACATCTACGGCCTGCTCGCCGCGCTCTACTCGCTGATGCAGTTCATCTTCGCCCCCCTGCTCGGCAGCCTCTCCGACCGCTTTGGCCGCCGACCCGTCATCCTCGCGTCCCTGTTTGGTGCGGGCCTTGATTACTTCCTCCTCGCCTTCGCCCCGAACCTTACCTGGTTCTTTATCGGCCGTATCATTGCGGGCATCACCGGTGCGAACTTCGCCGCCGCCACCGCTTACATCGCGGACATCAGCCCGCCGGAAAAACGCGCGGGCAACTTCGGCCTTATCGGTGCCGCTTTCGGCCTCGGCTTTGTCATTGGTCCGCTGATGGGCGGTGTACTGGGCGAATACGGCCTGCGCGTTCCCTTCTTCGTCGCGGGCGGCCTGACGCTGATCAACTGGTGCTACGGCCTGTTCGTCCTGCCAGAATCACTCGCTCCCGAAAACCGCCGCAAGTTTTGTTGGAAAGTCTCCAACCCCATCGGCTCCCTGTTCGCGCTCAAGAAACATCCCGTCGCGTTCGGATTGGCCGGCGCCTACTTCCTATTCAATCTCTCCCATCAGGTCTATCCCAGCATCTGGGTGCTCTACACCAGCTATCGCTACGAGTGGACCCCGAAACAGACCGGCATCTCCCTCGCCATCGTCGGCGTCACTGCGGCCATCGTGCAAGGTGGCCTCACCCGGGTCATCGTGAAACAGCTCGGCGAGGTCAAGACCGTGCTCATGGGCATGGTCATCATGACCCTGGCGTATATCTGCTACGGCCTCGCGACCTCGGGAACGGCGACTTACGTCATCATCGTTTTCGCCTCCCTCGCGGGCGTGACTGCACCCACGATCCAGGGCATCATCTCCCGCAGTGTGGGTGCCGACGAGCAAGGCGGCGTGCAAGGCTCCCTGACCAGCCTCGTCAGCATCACCGGCATCATCGGGCCGCCCATCATGACCGGCCTCTTCGGCTACTTCATCGGGAAGAACGCCCCCTTTGTGCTGCCCGGCGTCGCCTTCTTCTTCAGTGCCGCCCTCATCATCGTGGCGCTGTATCTGGCCGTGCTCTCTTTCAGCAAGAACAGCCACGAATTGACTTCACCACCCCCGGGCAAGTCGTCACCGCCCCCTCCTTCGCACTAAGCCGGTCAGAGACTTTGGCGAACAAATGGGAAGCAAAGGTCCACCGGAGCATCACCCTCTCCCCTCAACGGGGAGAGGGTTGGGGTGAGGGGTGAGTCGTAGCACAAAAGCGTCACTTTTCTTTC
>CAZRGY010000694.1:0-1845 GCA_964599715.1 uncultured Verrucomicrobiota bacterium
GGGATCAACCTTGCCTGCATTGCCGCGCACCCGGCCATGCCCATTATGCTTGCCGGTCATCAGCACGCAACGTGACGGCGCACAGACCGGGGCCCCGGCATAGAATTGAGTGAACCGCATCCCCTCCTTGGCCAGCTTGTCGAGATTCGGCGTCTTGATTTTCTGCTGGCCATAACAGCCCAAGTCGCCATAGCCCAGGTCATCGGCCATGATATAGATGATGTTGGGCTGTTCCTGCTTTGCCGCCGCAAAGGCCATTGTCCCCATCAACAGCAACGTCAAAAACGCCAGCACACGAACGCCTAAACGTGGATTCATGCCGTGACGATAGGACAACTTCACCTTCAGGAAAAGCGCTTTCCGCACGACGACTGCCAAGCCCTCTCGCAGGCGACACTGCAAGAAAAGCGCAAGACGCAATGAAAAACCCGGACAGCCGAAGCCATCCGGGTTTGATGAAAGACTATTCCCTTACTTCTTCTTTTTGCGTTTCACCGCATGGACCTTGGATGAAACCTTCAGACGCAGACCGTTCAGGCGGATGAAGCCGGTAGCATCATCCTGGTTGTAAGCCTTGGTCGGGTCCGCCTCCATCGTGGCGATGTGCGGGTTGTAGAGGCTCACCGGTGACTTGCGACCAGACGCATACATGCCGCCCTTGTAGAGTTTCACGCGCACCGTGCCGGTGACGTTCTTCTGGCTCTCTTCCACGTAAGCCTGGAGGGCCAGACGTTCCGGCGCATACCAGAAGCCGTTGTAGACCAACTCGGCATACTTGGGAATAAGGGCGTCGCGCTGGTGCATCACTTCACGATCCATCGTGAGGCTCTCCATCTGGCGATGAGCGAAGATGAGGATGGCCCCACCCGGGGTCTCATAGACACCGCGGCTCTTCATACCCACGAAGCGGTTCTCCACCATGTCCACGCGACCCACGCCGTGTTTGCCACCGATCTTGTTCAGCGTCTTCATCACCTGCAGCGGCGTCATCTTCTTGCCGTTGACCGCCACGCAATCGCCCTTCACGAAATCGAGGTCCACATACTGCGGCTTGTCCGGAGCGTCTTCCGGCAACACCGACAGCGTCGTGAAGTAATCACGGTTCTTCAGGTCGAAGGAATCGTACCACGGATCTTCCAAGATACCCGCCTCATAGGAGATGTGCAGGAGGTTGCGATCCATCGAATACGGCTTCTTCGCCGAAGCCTGCACGGGGATGCCCTTCTTCGCGCAATACGCGATCATCTCGGCGCGGCCGGGAAATTCATTACGGAACCGTTCATCGCGCCAAGGGGCGATGATTTCCAAGTCCGGTGCAAGCGCAGCGGCGGTGAGTTCGAAACGCACCTGGTCATTACCCTTGCCGGTAGCGCCGTGACCGATGGCGGTGGCGCCTTCTGCCTCGGCGATCTCCACCATGCGCTTGGCGATCAAAGGACGAGCGATGGATGTGCCGAGGAAATACTGCCCCTCATAGATGGCACCCGCACGGATGATGGGGTAGATGAAGTCGCTCGCGAACTCGTCCTGCAGGTCATCGATATAGATTTTCGATGCGCCTGTTTTCTTGGCCTTTTTTTCGAGGCCCTTGAGCTCGTCGTCCTGCCCCACATTGGCGCAGAACGCGATCATCTCGGCGTTATAGGTGTCTTTGATCCACGAGAGCAGCACCGAAGTATCGAGGCCGCCCGAATATGCCAGCACAATTTTCATAGTCACAAAATTCCAACCGTATCAGGCGCGACTAAACGACAACCGGCCCAAACTGAAAAGAAGAATTTTATAGGCCGACGAAGCACGGGCGCATCCGCGCACTGCCCCCGATTGTCGGTAGCCGAGGAAAGC
>CAZRGY010000694.1:1855-2281 GCA_964599715.1 uncultured Verrucomicrobiota bacterium
CGACAACCGGCCCAAACTGAAAAGTACAAATTTACAAGGTTATCAACCGACGCCCAGCAACCGCTCGATCTCCTCGTAGTTATGCACGACATGATGCGCGCGTCCCAGTTTCTCTTTGGCAAACGAATTGGTGATGGCGATGACCTGCATTCCAGCGGCAAGACCTGCTTCGACTCCGGCCAAGGAATCCTCGATCACCACGCACTCCTCAGGTTTCCTTCCCAGCAACTCCGCCGCCCGCAAAAAGACATCGGGCGCCGGCTTGGCATTGGCTACATCCTGACTGCTCACCACGGCGGAGAAATACGACCGTAAGTTCTTCAAAACCAGCACTTCATCGATCACCGGGTGGAGCGAACCGGAAGCCACTGCCGCCGGATACTTTGCAGTCACTTTGCTGACCAACTCCGGCAAGCCATCAAAGAT
>CAZRGY010000695.1:0-2274 GCA_964599715.1 uncultured Verrucomicrobiota bacterium
CGGCCGTTCACCGCGATGCTGTTCCAGCAGCACTCGCAGGTCTCCGCCTTGAGTGTCTGGTTGGCGGACCATGAACGCCCCCGGTCCTTGGAATGCGCATAGCGCAGCCCCTGTTTGCCATCGCGGCTGTCCAGCCACACGAGATGAAACACGCCATCCGCTCCAACGCCGATGTCCGCGTAGCCGTGCCCGGTGGTCAGTTGATCGTCCGCCGGGTTCGGCCCTGGTTTCCAGGTGCGTCCGCCATCGGAGGAAAGTGCCGTGACCATCGGCCCGCTGCCCATGAACCCCGTTCCCGCCATGCTCCAGATCGCGATCAAGTCCTTCCCATGCGAGGCAATCTGCGCGTCGCTGCCCCGATGCGGCTTGCGCGGCGGCGGCAGGCCGGCATCCACACGGACAGAAACGGACCAGTTCGATCCAGCATCGGTTGAGCGTTGGTGCAGGATCACAGGGGGATTGGTGCCCGACCGATAATCCGCCACCAACACATCCAACGCCTTGCCATGCGCAAACACATCGAGACTTTGGACACCGGACAATGTTTGGTGTCCATGTCCGGCAGCGTGCAGGCAAACGGTGCTGATGAACCAGCCAAGGCAGATCAGTGCGAGCATCTGATTATCCCGATCCCTGGAGTTGAGCAGCCGAAAAGAACGGAAAGCAGTCGAAAGCAAGGGCTTGCTCAGGGGCTGACTCATTTCGATATCTTTCAGCCAGCTTCGGAATCCGGTGTTGTTGTGATTGGAGAGGCGTTTCATGGAGGCGAACATAAAGCAAAAACGGTGGTCGCCGGCCAATCAACCGACGACCACCGCTTTGGAAACTTCAAAGGAACTCAGTTCTTGGGCTTGTGAACATCGTGGCAGGCCTTGCAGTTGACGGCGGCCTTGTAGGCATCCACTGCACCGGGCTTGCCCGCCTGGAGATCCTTGGCGGCGGCCAGGAGCTTGGCGTTCTTTTCCTTCCAGCTCGCCTGGTCGCCATGCGGCGCCTTGGTGGCGGCCATGGCGGTGTAGGCCTTCACAAGCGCGGCCAGCTCCTCCTTGCTCGCCTCGCCATTGGAGGCCTTCTTGCAGGTCGGGTCCGTGCCTTTGGGGGCCTTGTGATACTTCTTCATGACCTCCTCGATGATCTCATGATCGTCGGCAAAAGCCGTCGAGGCGGAGGTGAAAGCCAGTGCGAAAGCGGCACCGGCAGCCAGCAGGTATTTGGATATGTTACGCATGGATTGTCAGATGTTGTCTGCCACTGAAGCCGGGCATCATTGCCGCGTCATCATCAGTGCTGAGTGATGAAAGAACACCGGCCCCGCCTGATTGTCACGCAGGAAGATTCAATAAATGGGCTTCACCAGATCCTCCAACCTTGATTGCAAAAGATGCGCAGCTTGACCTTCGTCAAGGGTAATGCCACGCGATAAAAAAAGGCTGAAATTTTTAAGATCTCTGACAGCTATGGCCTCTTGGCCGTTTTCATACTTTTCCTGCATGTTTACCAAGTGATTCATCGAAACCTGCAAATCCGAAAAACCTAAAAACTTAAAATTGGGCGAGTATTCAATCAAAACATCTGAGGCTTTGACGGTCTTCGGCGACTCAATATCAGCAAATTGGTGGTGCCTTGCTGATGCGTTCAATCTTTCGGCCGCCTGTTGGACTGCATCCTGATCCATGGGCTGGCCGGGGGATTTGGGGATGAGTTGGCGGTATTCATTGAGCAGTTTTCTCAACTCACCTAAAGCCATCCAGTTGGTAGCTCCTTGCGAGTCCACAAGAAAAGGGTAAATCTCAATTACATTTTCCACGCTGTATTCGGATATTCCTGGATGCATGTAGAGCGTGGGGCCTTTGTAAAAGCCAACCAGTTTGAATAGAGCCTCCTGCCGTTCTTTGCTTACCGGTCGGAGAACCAAAGGCATCTTGCCATGCCCCTCTGTCCCGGATGTGCTGTTTTCAACGTGATAACGGAGCGTGGCAGCGCGTCGAGATTTGTAGGCATCCCATTGCTGAGCAGGAGGTCGCGAACTTTCCCCGTATTCGTAGGATTGAGTGGGTGCCGTTCCGCTCGTATCTGCTGCGTGTTGGTGACGCGACACTTTCAACGACACCACGATGAACACAAGCAGGACTAGCAAGACTAACGGACTCAGCAGTGCATGCTTCGCATTCGTTGAAGCGATCATAAATCACTTTCCCATCCAACGATCACTCTGTTCCCTAGACCTTATGGCTTCGCGTGAGAGTGAAGAGGGTGTTTGGTATCGGTTGTAAA
>CAZRGY010000696.1:0-2271 GCA_964599715.1 uncultured Verrucomicrobiota bacterium
AAAAGTCCGCGCATGGACGCGGGCGGTTTCCTGGCGGAAATAATTGGCCAGTGCTTTATCGCCGGGCAATTCGGCGGCGGAGACAACATTCGTGGCGAGGACCAGGAGGCTTAGAAGAATTCCAGTTTTCATGTGCATCGATCAGTCGGAAATCTGGGCTCCATTGAGATGTCATGCTGCCAAAAATGCAAGAATCGTAAATCAGGTGATAAATCGGTTTGGCTCAGGGGCAAAACTGCCTTATCATTCCCTCGATGCCTCCGAGCTTCCCGGCTAATTTTCGGTTCGGTCTGGGTGATTCTGACCTGCAAGTGATCGGCGAACAATACTGCCTTGATAAAGAGGGCGCTGAAACCAGCATGTGGCTGGAGTTTTGCCTGAAGAACACCACGACGTGGAACAGTGACACACCGCTACCCGGTGTGGACCGCTATCATTTATGGGAGCAGGACATCGAGTTGCTGTGCAAACTCGGCATCAAACACTTCCGCACCTCGGTCTCGCCCTGCCGCACGCTCAAGCGTGACGGCACACCGAACGCCAAGGGGCTGAATTGGTACAAGAACTTTCTCGGTCGCCTGAAAGAGCGCGGCATCAGCACCTACGTCACATTGTATCATTGGGAATTGCCGCAATTTTTGCAGGACAAGGGCGGGTGGACGAATTACGCAACGGTGGAGTTCCTCCGCAAGCACACAGAAGTGGT
Source organism: uncultured Verrucomicrobiota bacterium (assembly GCA_964599715.1). Classification (GTDB taxonomy): domain Bacteria; phylum Verrucomicrobiota; class Verrucomicrobiia; order Limisphaerales; family JAEYXS01; genus JAEYXS01. The sequence continues at coordinate 707 of CAZRGY010000696.1, forward strand.
GGCGCGTGAGCTGGGGCATCTCATCGACGAGTATTTCACGGTGAACGAGCCGTGGTGTGCCTCCTTCCTGGGGCATCACACCGGCGTGCATGCGCCCGGCGAGAAGTCGCTCGCGAGCGCGTTGGCCGCGGCACATAACATCCTACTGGCGAACGCCTCGATGTCAGAGGAGCTCTGGAGCCAGATCCCGAACGCGAAAGTGGGCGCGGTGCTCAGCACCCTGCCCTGCTACGCCATGACTTCCACGGAGGAAGACCTGAAGGCGGTGCGTTATGCAGACGAATGCTGCAACGGGTGGTTTCTGGACCCGCTCTTCGCGGGGCATTATCCGGAAGCTCTGTTGGAATTGGTGCTGCCGAAGATGCCGAAGATCGGTGCGGGCGATATGCGGGCGATCCAAGTAGGCGGTAAGATGCATTGCTTGGGCATCAACAATTACTACGGGCTCATGGTGGAGCATGATGAAACGAGCGAGCTGCGTTACCGCTCGAAGCTCATCCAAGATGCGCCGACGAATGATCTCGGCTGGCCGATCTTTATGCCGCCTTACTATCCCACCGGGTTGTATGACATGCTGCACCAGATCTGGCATGGATACCGGAACTTCGGTCTGAAGCGGATGTATGTCTCTGAGAACGGCATGGCGGAGAAGCCGAACTTTGACGAGAACGGCAAGCTGCTGCCGGACAGCCGCCGCATCGGTTATCTGAACGAGCATCTGGAACGTGTGGTGAAGGCCATCCGTGCGTCCATCCCGGTGGAGGCTTACTTCGCCTGGACGTTCCTGGATAATTTCGAGTGGGAACATGGTTACCGTCCAGAGTCGTGCTTCGGGCTGGTGCATGTGGATCGTGAAACGATGAAGCGCACGCCGAAGGCGAGTGCCCATTGGTACAGCGAACTGGCAAATACCGGCTATGCCCCGCCCGTGCCCGGCCAACATCTGCCGCCACCGCCATCAGAGTAACTGGCAAGGAGCAACCTCCTTTCCGTTTGCCAGCGGTGGAAAAACGCGGGAAGCTATGCCCGTGTCCAAGCGCATCCCCAGTCTGTCTTTGAGCCTGCTGGTCGGTTGGCTTGCCCTGCCTTTCGCCAGTCTCGCCGCGGAGACGACCAATACCTCATGGAATGTCCCGATCGAGATCATGCGCAATCGCGTACGCGTGCCTTTGACCATCAATGACGATCCCGCGCCGCGTTCGTTCCTGCTGGATAGCGGGTATGGCATCAACATGATCCACCCGAACCTGGTGGAACCGCTGGCCCTCAGAAAAATCGGGCGTCTGGACATCGTCGGCATCGCCGGACGCGAGGAAGCGGGGATGTATTCGGGAGCGGGATTGAAAATGGGTGAGGCGACCTACACGCCGCGGAGAATCGCCTCACTGCCTTCAGATGCCCGACGCCGGCGTGGGGAGGATGGCATTTTGGGGGCGGGGTTCTTCAATCGTTACGTGGTGGAGATTGATACGCAGGCGAAGGTGATGCGATTGCATGAGCCCAAGACCTACACGTATGCCGGCAAGGGCGAGATAATCAAACTGGAGTTCCCGAAAGACACGCCG
>CAZRGY010000697.1:0-2271 GCA_964599715.1 uncultured Verrucomicrobiota bacterium
AGGGGTGGTGCCAAGTGGAAGAAAGACAATTTACAGAAAGATTTTTACACCCCCATATTGGGCCCTGGCCGCGCCCTTCTGGGTCTTGCTGGAACTGGGCCGCGCCGAACCGGAGTATCGCACTTGATGGCCTCAACAGAATGCAAAGAACGCGATAGATCGAGGCAGCAGCCTTTGAATTCACTCAGGTTCCTCTGCTTGTGTTAAATCTGTGTCCATCCGTGTGTATCCGTGGTTGCCTCCTCTTTCAGGAGATTTCGCTTAATCTGAGGCCCGCTTGATGGCACAAAGAATCGTCATGCAGGAACGTGCGGCCCGCCGCCTCAGTTTGTTTCCGTCCCTGTTCACCTTCCGCCGGGCGTTTCCCGTGCTGGTGCTGCTGGCCCTGGCGTGCGGGATGGTTTGGGCCAAGCGGCGCGATGCCTTCCATCGGGAGGAATTCAAGCTCAAGACGTTTTCGGGCGCGAAGGTGCGGGGCTACGCCGTGGTGCCCAAGCCGGTGCAGCCGCGCCCGGTGATCGTGTATTTGCACGGCTCCGGAGGAAGGGCGCTCAACAATGGCCGTGAAATGAGGCAGATGGCCGAACTAGGCTTTGCCGTGGTGACTCTGGACTACAACCAAGGCAATCAGGAGCAGTTCAACTTGGAGATGGTGGCCTTGCAGGAGTATCTGGCTGACCGTCGTTGGGCAAACACCAACGCCATAGCTTGGGTGGGCTTCAGCCTGGGTGCTCAACAGATGCTGAGTTTCGGCCTGGAGCACCCCGACCGGTTGCCCCATGTGCTGGTCCGTCTCGGGGGTGGGTGGGTTGAGGAACTGAATGGCAATCCCAGTGACAACACATCCGGTGCATCCGGTCGTGAAGTCGCGACCGGGCGCACGCTGCCTGTGCGCGGGCCTGTATTGATCGTGCATGGCGAGAAAGACCGCACCTTTCCGCTTGCTGATGTCAAACGATTGGAGGAATGGATGCGTTCGCAAGGACTCCGAGTGGAGGAGAGAATTCTCACCGGCGCAGGACATGGATTGCATGAGGACAAGCCCGTGGTGATCCGGGCAATTGCCGAATACTGCGCGGAATGGCTCAAGCCACCCACGCGACTTCGTGTGCATGCCATCCCCACATACTGGGCATATTGGATTCCCGTGTTCGCATGGCTCGGTGCGTGGGCCTTTGTTACGTATCGCCAGTTTCGGGCATGGATCAACGCAGTGCCGGCACCACCCTCCCGGCTTCAACGTATGTTGAACATCGTTGCCTGGATCACAGCCAGTGCGGCGGTCGCAGTCAGTGCATTTCACCTCGGCTGGCCGCGCCTGACCGCCACGCCCCAGAACATCCAAGTGGCTGCCAGACGGATCGCGCCTCCAGTGGCACGTAACGAAGCCGCCTATCTGGCGACGTTGCCGATCTGGGGAAGTCATACCGTTCGTGCTGCGTTAAATCATGCGGAGCTGCCCAACTTCCGCGGCCCATTTCTCTACCAGAAACTCGAAACATCCTTATTCCACCAATATATCGTCTCGCCGGTGGTTGATGAAACTTCCCTTGCGGAACTGAATTGGCGTCGGCCCTTGTGGGAAATTTTTTACCCGCGTATTCGCCATGAAACTGATCCGGTGTCGGCAGCCCACATCGTGGTCCGGTTCCTCAGGGAACGCGTGGGCATCCACCCCGGTTATGCGCAGAACACGGGCGTGGAAACAATCTGGCGCGAGCAGTTCACGGACGCGACCGGCTGGGAGCGGATTTACGTGGCCGCATTACGTGCCGCCGGTGTGGCTGCGCGGCTGGACACGAACCACCGGGCGGAAATCTGGACCGGAGACAAGTGGCAACCCGCCCCTCGCCCCTTGATCGAAACGATGCTGCCGGGCAACACGGGGCAACCATGACCCGCGCCTCATTGTCGAGCTGATCGAAGACGCACCGATCATTCCCCAATCACCTTCACAAGCACGCGTTTGCGGCGGTTGCCGTCAAACTCCCCGTAAAAGATTTGTTCCCAAGGACCGAGATCCAGTGCGCCTTTGGTGATGGCCACCACGACTTCGCGCCCCATGATCTGGCGCTTCATATGAGCGTCGGCGTTATCTTCGCCAGTTCGGTTGTGATGGTATTGTGCCGTGGGCGCATGCGGCGCGAGTTTCTCAAGCCAGACTTCGTAGTCATGGTGCAGGCCTGACTCGTCATCGTTGATGAACACCGATGCTGTGATGTGCATGGCGTTGACCAGCACCAGGCCTTCCTGAACACCGCTCCGACGGAC
>CAZRGY010000698.1:0-2268 GCA_964599715.1 uncultured Verrucomicrobiota bacterium
GCGGCAGTTACCGTCTCAACATTGTAGCCTTGGGCTCGCCGCCCCTCGGATATCAATGGTATAAAGATGGCCTTCCGATTGCGGGCGCGACAACTCACAGTCTTATGCTTTCGAACGTGCAAGTTGCAGCCGCTGGAGTTTATTCGGTGCGCGTCGATAACCCGGCGGGGGCCGTTTGGAGCCTTCAAGCTTCGATTTCGATTACTGACGCGTTTGAGGGCGGTGGGCTCGTTAATTTTTACAATCGATTTGCTGGAGTTCCGCTTGCTGATGCGCCCGTTTTTGATGTTGATGGCACAACGAAATTGAACGGTTCAAATTATCTTGCCCAGCTTTATGCCGGACCCTCGCTTGAACTATTGCGTTCCGTCGGCCAGCCGTCCCCATTTAGATCAGGGTTTCTTGAAGGCTTCTTTTACGGTCAGCTGGTCACTTTGCCCAATGTCCCGCCATCGTCCAACGCTATAGTCCAGGTTCGCGCATGGGACGGACTTGAAGGCAGTACTTATGAGGAGGCCCGCGCGTTGGGCGGCAGGTTTGGAAAATCCGGATTGCTCACCGTTGTCGCGGGCGGGGGGATGTATTTACCCGCGGACCTCTTGGGGATGCAAAGTTTTTCTTTGAGCGCAAGCAGACCGCAATTCGCCACCGGGATGGTCCAATTCAAGGAGCGCCAGCCGGGTGGCATCGTCATCTGGTCCCATTTCGGTGAACCCGGATTTCGCTACCTAATTGAAAGATCGTTCCAAGATTTCGAATGGAAGCCGTATGTGGTGGTCACAAACATCACCAGTTCCACGACCTTCACGGATTCTGCGACCAGCGGTTCGTCGGTCGTGTTTTATCGCTCTCGCATTCTGGATTAAAGGCCTCCCAGCAGTGAATTTCGTTCGCCTCATTTGCGAGCTGATTCCTCCTTCACTTGCGTTTGCAAATCCCGACGTTACGCCAGCAGCTTTGTCAGAAGTTCGCCGTGGACATCTGTAAGGCGGAAGTCTCGGCCCTGGAAACGGAAGGTGAGCTTTTTGTGATCCAGCCCCAGCAGGTGAAGGATTGTGGCGTGCAGATCATGGACGTGCGCGCGGTCTTCCACGGAGTTGAAGCCGAGTTCATCGGTCTTGCCGATGATCGCGCCGGACTTCACGCCCGCACCGGCAAACCACATCGTGAACGCATCGATATGATGATTACGCCCCGTCTTCTCGCGCACCTCGCCCATCGGCGTGCGACCGAATTCACCACCCCAGATCACCAGCGTATCTTCCAGCAATCCGCGTGCCTTCAAATCTTTCACCAAGGCCGCGCTGGCTTGATCCACTTCTTTCGTCACCTTCTCGAAGTCTTCCTGCAGATTCTCATTCGGCCCGCCATGGCTGTCCCAGTTCGTATGATAGAGTTGAACAAAGCGGGTGCCGCGCTCCACCAGTCGCCGCGCCAACAGACAATTCCTCGCATAGGACGGCTGATACGGATCAATGCCATACAAGTCCAAGGTGGCTTTCGATTCGCCCGATATGTCGATCAACTCCGGACCGCTTGTCTGCATGCGGTACGCCATCTCATAAGCCGAGATACGCGTCGCGATCTCATCGTCACCCGTCTCCACCAGGTGTTTCAGATTCAAGTCGCGCACCGCATCAATCGTGCGCCGTTGACGCTCTGCGGAGATGCCCAAAGGACTGTTCAAGTTTAGGATCGGCTCACCTTGCCCGCGCAAAGGCACCCCTTGATACGTGCTCGGCAAAAAGCCCGACGCCCAGTTCACTGAACCGCCACGCGGTCCACGAGGCCCCGATTGCAACACCACAAATCCCGGTAAATCGTTCGATTCACTGCCGATGCCATAGGTGACCCACGACCCCATGCTCGGCCTTCCAAAGATGCCCGAACCCGTGTTCATGAACAGCTTCGCCGGCGCATGATTGAACAGATTCGTGGCGCAGGAATTGACCATCGTGATCTCATCCACAATGCCTGCCGTGTAGGGCATCAGTTCGGACACCCATCGACCACATTGGCCGTGGCGCTTGAATTCCCTCCGCGTGCCCAGCAGGTTCGTCCGATGGCTGCTGTCCATAAAGGCAAACCGCTTGCCTTCGATAAACGATTGCGGGATCGGCTGCCCGTTCAACTCGATCAACTTGGGCTTATAATCGAACAGCTCCAGTTGCGACGGCCCGCCCGCCATGAACATGAAGATGACGTTCTTCACCTTGGCTGGATAATGCGGCTGCTTCGGTGCCAAGGGATTCGTCAGCTTAAACCCCT
>CAZRGY010000699.1:0-2264 GCA_964599715.1 uncultured Verrucomicrobiota bacterium
CGCTGGCGCGTGGAACCGAACGCCTATGAACGCGAAGCGTCGTGGAGTGCGCCGGACCTCCGGCGCTTTGACTACGAGGAAAGAATTGGGCCACGCCTCGGTGGTAGCAACTGTCACTCCGTGACCGTCGGGGTGGAAGGAGACGCCTCACCGAGGCGTCTCTACACCAACGATTGTTGTAGAGACGTGCCGGTGGGCCGTCTCCATGGCGCGGCGGGCAGCGGAGTGCCCGCCCTACCCATCACGCCATGCCTTCATGCGAGTGACACGTTCTGGTTCAACCATGCCGAGGTGTGCCCTGGGAAAGCGGCAGAGGGCTGCCGCAGTCAAAGACGCTGGCGCGTGGAACCGAACGCCTATGAACGCGAAGCGTCGTGGAGTGCGCCGGACCTCCGGCGCTTTGACTACGAGGAAAGAATTGGGCCACGCCTCGGTGGTAGGGCGTGCCACTCCAGACAACAGCCCCCATGGGGGCGACATCTTTGTAGCTCTGCGAAACAGAATGGAATCAAGCTCCGGAGGAGCGGAATATGCCGCCCCGATGGGGCTTGAAGAAATAATGGCGGGTGTGAACTACAACGATGGCGCTCCTGACGGAGCTTCGGAACGTAGGGCGTGTCACTCCGTGACCGCCGGGGTGGAAAGACGCCTCACCGAGGCGTCTCTACGCCAACGCTTGTTGTAGAGACGGGCCGGTGGGCCGTCTCCATGGTGCGGCGGGCAGCAGAGTGCCCGCCCTACCCATCACGCCACGCCTTCATGGCGACGGACACGCCGGGGTCAACCACGCTCAAGCAGCATGGCAAAAAGATGTGCGGCAGAAAGATAATTGGAGGGAATCTTGTTGCCCCCATGTTGTTGCCGCATTCCGGTTCACAGGAGGGCCGGTTTGTGAGAGGTAGAAGATGAATTTCGCAGCGTTTACAGCCATTCATGCCTCATTCATCAATCACGGGAATTTCTTTGAAAACGGCGTTATCAAGAACCCGCTCTCCGACTTCCTTGAACCTTTCGGTCACAATGGATCCTTTAGCCCATTCCCAGAGGCCAAACACATGCCCGTGAGAGGGAATGGATGACTTTTTCACCGTCACGGATTCAGACAAAAGTTGGCGCAAGTTGTCTCGCTGGCAGATCGAACAAAGTCTCAGACCATCTTTCGGATAGGATGGGCTGGCCAGATGCACAAATCCATTGACTTGAAACTCCATGATTTCGGGAACTGGCAGCCGTTTGCGACCTGTGATGATCACAGGATAGGCGTCAAGTCCATCTATTCCACCATCCTGTAGGCGGACCAGGGCACTTCTTTGTATGCATGTAGTGCCGTATCCCACCAAGGGAATCACGTCGCCTGCGATTCCAAAAATCTTGGCTTTCAACGGCCCCAATGATTGCGATGAAAACACCGGAAGATGAGCAGGAATTAGTTCGCGAAGCTCAGGCTCTAGTGTCTGAAACTCGGTCGGCTTCAGGGGCCGCCCCGGAATACGGTCCTCTATTGAGGACAGATCAACCCCCGGATATGAGTCCGTGAAGCGCATCCGCAAACCACATTTGGGGCAAGCAATCGAAGGGACGATCCACTTGTGCAAACCTTCCAAGCGGGGATCGCCATTCTTGGGTTCATACCTTGCATTCAGAAAATACAGTTTCATTTCACAAACCGGCTAGAACTCCCAGCATATCCTTCGCAAAACCGGCAATTTCATCAAAAGATCGTTTATTGCTAAACTCTTTTGTCTTCGGATCGTAACCGAGAAATTGCCCCCACGCTCGATTCCAAGTGCCACCTTTGAAACCACCGCTTTTGTCGCCATGAATGAGACGCTGGTGCATTTTCGATTCGATGGCGACCATGAATTTGTTGATGTTGAATTTCGGCCCCATCAATTCCTTGAAACGTCCCTCAAATTGTTTGGGTAGCAGGTGGTGCTTGTCGTAATCGACACCTGCTTTTCTTTCGTTCGACAGTGGATTCCCATCTTTGAGCATGTCCAGCAGCACATCCGTTGGATCACCGTCGAAAGCCTCCATGACCAATTCCATCGCGTCGTTGAAGTCCTGATAACGTTCCATCATGCCACGGATGCTGTTTTGATAACGGGCTGCCTGCGCTGCCGCGGCTGCATCGTTCTCCAGGCCCCCGGTTCCACCAACTACGCCAAGGGTCATCTGTCCCAGGAGATCGAAACCATTGATCCCGTTGTTCTCGCAGAAGGCGTAGAGATTCAGCCCACCCTCCTCCTCCAACGGGTCTTTGC
>CAZRGY010000700.1:0-2262 GCA_964599715.1 uncultured Verrucomicrobiota bacterium
AGGACAGAGAGAATTATGTTTTTTGAAGTGAACATAGCCGGGAAAAGACCCCAGGAAAGAGCGAGAAAAGCCCTAATTTTACTGGTGCTTGGCGCGTTTTCCCTGTGGCCGCAGCAAGGCTCTTCAGCCGGCACGCCGGACTGGGCAAAAGCCCGGCCATTGCTCGAAAAGTATTGCTATGATTGCCACGGCGGCGCGAAGACCAAAGGCGACGTGGACTTGAAGCGTTTGGAGGCTGACCCGCAGGTGAGTAAAGAGTTCGAATTATGGAGCCGTGTCCAGACCGCTCTGAACAGCGGCGAGATGCCACCGAGCAACAAACCGCAACTTTCCAAACGGGAAACCGCCCGCTTGCAGGAATGGCTGGGGCATTCCATCGAGTTGGCCATCCAAGACAATGCCGGTGACCCCGGTCCGGTGACCATGCGACGGCTGACTAATGCCGAGTATGATTATACCATCCGCGACCTGACGGGTTTTGATTACAAGCTGGCCAAGGAATTCCAACCGGATGGCGGTGGCGGCGAGGGCTTCTCCAATATCGGCGACGTGTTGTTCGTCAACCCGCAGCAACTGGACAAGTATCTGACCGCCGCCCGTAAGCTCGTGGATCATGCCACGGTGCTGCCAGGCACGGGCATCACGTTCAACCCACAACGCATCGGCTTGCGCGGCCCGGATCAGTTGCGATCACAGGCGGAACAGGCGCTCTATGTCTGGTATCAGAAGATGGCCGCCCCTTACCTGCCGAAGGATGACGAGGATCTACGCGAGGCGGATTACATGCTCGCGTGCTGGAAGTTCAAACACAAGGAACTCACCGGCGCACAATCCCTCGAGCAATTGGCCAAAGATAACAAACTGCAACCCGCCTTCCTCGAGAATTGGTGGAAGCTTTTGAACAGCACCCAACCCGCGTCCCGCTATCTGGATCTGACACGCATACCTTGGCGCGAATTGCCGGGACCGGATGCCAAGGCCCCCAAGGAAGTTCCTGCTGCTGTCAGCAAGGCCTTGGCAGAGATCCAGCAGCAGCGTCATGCCTGGTATGATCCCAAGCGTGGCTGGGCCAGCGTGCAGCGCATGCAACAAGATGCCGACCATCTGAAATCCTACGGCTTGCAAGCTGAAGTGAAGGGGCATGCGCAGGTACACATCGCCGTCAGCGATGTGGCGGATGGTAACCGGGGCGATTACGTGCAGCTCTACAACTTGGAGTTCGATGGCAAGAACCGCGGACAAAAGTATTTCCCCTGGCTGAAACAACAACTGGAGCAGGACAAAAAATCCTTGCAGAAAGATGGTGTCGCCAATGCTGACGCCATCAAAGCACGCATCACCAAACTGGAAACGGCCTTGGCGCTGTTCGGCAAGCATCCCTTGAACCAGCCCTCAGGTGCAGAAGTGATCACGGTGAAAGCTCCGGCAATCGTCACCCTGCCCTTGCCAGAGGATGCCGTGCGCTTCAAAGGATTGGGCAAGCTCGACCTGCGCAGTCCGGAATCCGATTTTGCCTCCGCTCAATGGATGGCCACAGCGGACACACCGCCCAACCCGACGAATGTTTTCCAAGGCGTGCTGACTGTGTGGAAACGCCAAACCCCCACGCATAACAAGCTGATGGGTGAGTTTAGCGTGATGAAGACGGCCTTCCCGGACATCTTCGACCGCCGGTTGGAAGAGGTCGCCCGCAACTACCTGCGCCAGGGTGGCTCATACGGAGTTTACTATTTCAGTGATAATCAACTCGCCACACTGATAAAGCCCGCCGACAGCAAGCTCATGAAGGAGATGCTGGAGGATTGGCGTTTCGTGCGCAGCAGCCGCCTCTCTCCGCAGATGGAGAAGGAATGGGATGCACAACTGGAGAAGCAAGTGCTGGAATTCGCGGCCACAGCCTGGCGGCGGACCTTGACGCAGGATGAGAAAACCGAGCTGACGACCTTGTATCACGCGGCCCGCAAACGGGAGCTGGACCGGGAATCCTCCGCCCAAGTTCCTCTTCAAGGTGGAGCCGGCCTTGGAATCGGAAGAGCACCCGCTCAAACCATGGCAACTGGCCTCCCGCCTGAGTTACTTCCTGTGGTCTTCCATGCCGGACGAAGCCCTGCGCCAAGCCGCCGCCGATGGTAGCCTGACCAAGCCCGAGGTGTTGCAGGCGCAGATCAAGCGGATGCTGCGTGATCCGAAAGCAGGCGCACTGGCCACTGAATTTGTCGGGCAATGGCTGGACTTCAACCAATTCGCGACCCACAGCGCAGT
>CAZRGY010000701.1:0-2257 GCA_964599715.1 uncultured Verrucomicrobiota bacterium
CCGTCGCGCGAATCCCGAGGTGGAAGTGTGGGACCTCGGCGCGGAATGGATGGACCTCACGAATCTGCCTTTCGTCTATGCGGTGTGGGTGTTGAGCCGCGGACAGGAGAATCGCAAGCTGCGCCGGCTCTTGCGCGAGGCCCGTGATTTCGGTCTCGATACGCTGGACCACATCATCAGCAGTAACACGCTGTATGACCTGGATTTCCGGAAGGATTATCTCGGCTGGCATATCCACTACCACATGGGCAGCGATGAGAAACGCGGCATCGCGAAATTCATCGAACTGCTGGATAAACACGGCCTCGGCCCGGTGTATCCGCCCAAATTTGTAGCATGATTTACGACGCGTCATTGGATGAGCTTTTGCAGAAGGTGTGGGACGGCGGTCGCATCGACATCGCCGAGGCCCGTCGCCTCTACGCGCTGCCACTGGAGGAACTCGGCGCGCTTGCGGATCGCCGCAAGGAACTGCTCCGTGCGAAGGCGCATGGCGGTCGCGGCAACGACCTTGTGACCTACATCGTGGATCGCAATGTGAACTACACGAACGTCTGCAACGTGTATTGCAAGTTCTGCGCGTTCTGGCGTTCGGAGAAGGATGCAGACTCGTATGTCATCTCGCTCGACGAGATGGACCGCAAGATCGAGGAGACCATCGCGCTCGGTGGCACGCAGATCCTCATGCAGGGTGGGCATCATCCGAAGCTCACGAAGCAATGGTATCTCGATCTGCTCTCGCATATACGCGCCAAGTATCCGGGCTTCAACGTGCACGGGTTCAGCCCGAGCGAATTCATCGCGTTCCAGGAATTTTTTAACGAACCCGTCGAGCAGTTGTTGAAAGACTTCATGGCTGCCGGACTCGGCAGCTTGCCCGGTGGCGGTGGTGAGATCCTTGTGGATCGCGTGCGGAATCGCATCGCACCGCTGAAGGCGAACACGGGCGAGTGGATGGGCGTGATGGATAAGGCGCACGCACTCGGCCTCGCCACGTCGGTCACGATGATGTTCGGTCACGTGGAGACGGTGGAGGACCGCCTCGAACATCTTGAGGTCGTTCGCAGTCAGCAGGAGACGTCGTTGAAGCGCTTGAATGCGCCCGGCACGCCGATCGAGCAAGCCGTGTGGTATGCCGATCAGGTGGAGCAGGGGAAGCTGAACGGCGGCGCGTTCACGGCCTTCATCTGCTGGACCTTCCAGCCGGAGAACGCTGTGTTGAAGGCGCCGACCGTCGGTTCGCACGAATACCTCCGCATGCAGGCCCTCGCGCGCATCTACTTGGATAACATCCCGAGCATTCAGAGCTCATGGGTCACGCAGGGGCAGGAGATCGGGCAGATCGCGCTCAAGTACGGCGCGAATGACCTCAGCAGTATCATGATCGAGGAAAACGTTGTCAGCGCGGCGGGCACTACCTTCCGCATGGGCGTGGCGGATATGCAGCGGCTCATCAAGGACCTCGGCTACGAGCCCCAGCAGCGCGATAACTGGTATCGGCTCATCCAGCCGAAGCCCGCCCCTTCGCTTGACGTTCCTGCGCCTAGAGCCTAGTTTCGTTCCGTTCCGGGGAGCCGTCCAGCTCCGCCTCGTTTTGCACAGGCGGATGCCGAAGGCTGAGAGTCTTGCACGGGAGTGCATGAGACCCGCAGGACCTGATCCGGGTAATGCCGGCGAAGGGAGGTGGCGTTTGCCACAAACCCTTCTCCTCATTCCCGCAAGTGATTGCCACAAAAAGGCATAAGACGCGTAAAAATTAAACCGATAGCCGAGAGCCAAACCGTTCCGACCACCAACTCTCAACTATCATCAATCAACTGACTTTATGATCGCCTCCAAAGAATCCCTCGAACCGCACAGCAGCGAGCAATTGCCCAACTCCAAGCGCGTCTACGTGCCGGGCCAACTCCATGAGGACATCCGCGTGCCCATGCGCGAGATCGCGGTCAGCGATACGAAGTCCTACACCGGTGCCGTCACGAAGAATGCGCCCGTGCGCGTCTATGATTGCTCCGGTCCGTGGGGCGATCCCGCTTTCACCGGTACCTCGGATGAAGGCCTGCCCGCCTTGCGCCGCGACTGGATCCTGAAGCGTGGCGACGTGGCCGAGTACGAAGGCCGCGAGGTGAAGCCCATGGATAACGGCTACCTCTCCGGCAAGCACGCCGAGTTCGCCAGCAAGGCGGAGAAGAACCGCCTCGTCGAGTTTCCCGGTCTGCTCGGCCAGCGCCGCCAGCCCTTGAAGGCCAAGAGCCAT
>CAZRGY010000702.1:0-2256 GCA_964599715.1 uncultured Verrucomicrobiota bacterium
TGCGTGGATTATCTGGCGTTGCTGGGCACGGAACAGAAGGTGGCGGCGGCGGAACGGGCGAAGAGCGAGGCGGTGTGGCAGGACTTCGCGCAGTCGTTGTTCAACCTGAAGGAATTTATCTACGTGCGGTGAAAAATAATGTTATCATGAACACTATGTCACGTGCCCAACTATCCCGACGCGAGATGTTGCGGCGTTGTTCGCTGGGGTTTGGGTCGCTGGCGCTGAGTTCGTTGCTGGCGGACAAGGCGTTCGCATCGGGCTCAGTGATTACGCCGCATTACCGGCCGAAGGCGAAGAATGTCATCTTGTGTTACATGAGCGGCGGGGTGTCGCATGTGGATTCGTTCGACCCGAAGCCGGAACTGATCAAGCGGCATGGGCAGCCGATGCCGGTGCCGGTGAAGCCGACGATGTTCAACAATAACGGGAACATCATGCGGAGTCCGTGGGCGGCGAAGGCGCGCGGGCAGAGCGGCATCGTGATGACGGACCTGTTCCCGAACATCGCGGAGCTGGCGGATGAGATGGCGGTGATCCGCTCGATGACGAGCAAGGTGAACGAGCACGCGCAGGGGAATTATTTTTTCCACACGGGGTTTCCGTTCATGGGGCATCCGAGTGCGGGGGCTTGGGTGGCGTATGGGCTGGGGAGTGAGAATCAAAATCTGCCGGGCTTCGTGGTGTTGCAGAGCGGGGGAGCGACGGTGCCGCACGGCGGTGTGGGCGTGTATAGCAATGGCTATCTGCCGGCGCAGCATCAGGCGAGCGTCATCCGGGTGGATGAGAATCCGGCGCTCGCGAACATCAGGCCGAAGGAGACCGACGCGCAACAGCGGCAGCGGCTGGGGTTCATCAAGGCGATGGACGAGCAGTTCGCGCGCAGCTCGCAAGAGACCGCAGTGGAGGCGGCGATCCATAATTATGAGACGGCGTATCGCATGCAGACGGCGGTGCCGGAGTTGTGCGACTTGAGCGGTGAGAGTGACGCGACGAAGCGGATGTACGGTCTGGAATCCAAGCACGCGCCGACGGTGGCTTATGGCAAGCAGGCGCTGGTGGCACGGCGATTGATCGAGCGCGGGGTGAGGTTTGTGGAGTTGAGCTGCCTGCCGCAACAGATCGGGGCGGGGCAGGGGCCGAACCCGTGGGATCAGCATGGCGGACTGGAGGAGGGGCACGGGAACATGGCGCGGCAGGTGGACAAACCGATCGCGGCGTTGGTGCGCGATCTCAAGGCGCGTGGTCTGCTGGATGAGACGTTGGTTATTTTCTCGGGTGAGTTCGGGCGGACGCCATTTTCACAGGGGAGCGATGGGCGGGATCATAATCCGTTCGGGTTCAGCTTGTGGCTCGCGGGTGGTGGCATCAAGGGCGGCACGGTCTTCGGTGCGACGGATGATCTGGGGTATTACGCGGTGGAGGACAAGCTGGAGATCTACGATCTCTACGCGACGGTGCTGCATCTGTTAGGGATGGATCACGAGAAGTTGACGTATCGGTTCGGGGGGCGGGATTTCCGGCTCACCGATGTGCATGGGCATGTGGTGAAGGCGATCTTGAGTTAAGCCGGTTGCACCGGCGGGCCAATGATTGAAGGTGGGCGGAGACTGGAAGGTGTCGCCGGTTCATCACGAAACGCGGCTTATTTTTGTTCGTCAACTTACTGCCGGCAAGATGCCGGGCAGCACGGGGTTTACTCCAGCAGCTTGTTGCTCTTCAGGTCCAGGCGCAGGGCGTGGAGGGAGAGGTTGAGGTCGAGCATGAAGACCACGACCGAGCCGATGAGGGATAGGAGACTGCCGGTGAAGAGGAGTTCCACGGCGAGCACCACTTTGATCTCCATCAATGCACCGGCGAAGAGGGTGATGATGAGGAAGCCGGCGAGCAGGGCGGAGCCGGAGGCCAGGGCGATGGCGAGGCGCAGCAGTTTGGCGCGGCGATAGAGGATGGCGACCTGCTCGTAGAGCGCGGCTTGCTTGTCCGAGGCGATGGTGGCGGATTCCTTCGCGAGGGTGCGGGAGCGGTCGATGACGCGCCCGAGGCGGTTGGTCATCGTGAGGAGGAGCAGGCCCACGCCGGAGATGAGGATCACCGGACCGATGGCCACCTGCAGGTAGGGGATGATTTCGCTAAGTGTGTGGGGAGGCATACAGATTTTACGCAACGGCGGAGCAGCAGCTCCGCCCTACCATCATAGGTAACAAAAATCCCGCGCCGTTACCAGCGCGGGATTTTCATGATTCTGTGCCGATC
>CAZRGY010000703.1:0-2255 GCA_964599715.1 uncultured Verrucomicrobiota bacterium
GGTCCTGGTTGATCTTGACGATCTTAAATTCATAAGAGTTACCCACGAAGACCGCGAGGTTCTTCGGCGGCACGATATCCACCTGCGAAGCCGGCAGAAACGCCTCCACACCGATGTTGACGAGCAAGCCACCCTTGACCACCGCTTTGACCTTGCCGGTGACCGTGATGCCTTCGTTCGCGGTGCTGACAATCTTCTCCCAGTTCTGTTTGAATTCGGCTTTCTCCTTGGACAGGACGACCATGCCGTCCTTGTCTTCGAGACGCTCGATCAACACATCGATGATATCCCCGAGCTTCACGACCTTGATGTCGTCGAACTCATTGGCGGGGATCACACCTTCACTCTTGTAACCGATGTCCACCATCACTTCTTTCGGGCGGACTTCAATAACGGTTCCTTTGACTATTTCCCCGGCAGCAAACTTCATCGAGTGCTGCTTCAGGGCTTCTTCCATCGTTAACATAATATAGCTAACTATCTTGGGACTGACAGGAAGGAGATTTGTTGAGACGACGAAGCGTCTCGCGAAGACTCCATTGCCTAACTGACCGAACGTTGCAGGGCAACGGAGGGTAAGAGGTTAGGTTACCTGGTTTACTATTTTTTCTCAGCCTTAATGAACATCCGCACACGCGGCGTTCAGGCAAGGAGTGATAGTATAGACCCAAAACCCGGATGCAAGGGGGTTTTTAGGCCCAAAAAGCCGGTTGTTTCGTGCGGTAAATCATACGCCAAAGGCTTCATTGGCGAAAATTCGTGGAATTCGTGTCTGCCCCCTTGATTTTTCGTGATTTCGCTCACCCTTCACTTGACGTAAGCGCCGTTCGGAACGACCTTAGTGCCAACCACTTTTGGGATTCGCGATATGAGCGCAAGAACTCTGTCTGCATGGCTATCGCTTTTCATGGGTCTGTGGGTTTTTAGCACCAAAGCCCGCGCTGAACTCACCTATGAAACCACTCAGGTCGTCACCACCAACTTCATCATCATGACGGTGCAATACGCCTACGAAGGTGAGGACATCAAATTTGCCGTCTTCCACCATGACTACGGCGAGCCCAAGCCCGTTTGCTCAGTCGTTTATTCGGTGCGGAACGAGCGCTCCACCCCGCTAAGCGCCAGCCTGAACCTGAACGACCACACCAAGGTGAATCTCCTCAAAGAAGGGGGAATCTATCAGGCAGAAAACGGCTTCGTCAGGAAAGTGGAACTCCGGTTCAAGACCTCCGAACTCAAAGCCTTCCTCCAATCTCAACCCCGCTACCAGCCCACCACCGAACAATTCATCGCCTATCTCAACCGCCAAAACATCTGACTTACGTAGCGCACGCATCCTGCGTGCGGGTTACGCGGCATCCCTGCCGCGTCCCCATGATCGCCCGCCGGTGCAACCGGCTGACCCGGCTACTTCTTCATCATCACGATCACCAGACCGGCCACGCACAACGCCGAACCGCCGCCGATCATCCACATCGTTTTGTCCGTGGGTGAACCTGTGACCAGCTTGTTCGCCTGGTCCTTCAGCGAATCCTTCGCCTGAAACCCGAAGATCAACAACGCCACCCCGCCCGCGATACATGCCGCTCCAATTGCTTTTTTCATAATAGATTTACTTTCTTGCCACTGAAAATAGCCGATTCCATGCCGCACAACAAGCTGACACAAAAACGTAGGGCTGGCGGCTTGCTCCGATACGGTGTCGGAGGCCTCAGCCGCCCCCAACACTTCGGGTCACTTCCTCCCCTTTGGACGTTGAACGTTCGACGTTGGAAGTTGGACGTTTCTCAACAACGGGCGAAGCGCTCTGCCCGTATGGCTCGCCTCCACTTGCGCCACCGCTTCCGGCGTGCCTTGCGCCACGATGTGACCGCCCTCATCCCCGGCATCCGGCCCCAAGTCGATCACCCAGTCGGCGCATTTGATCACATCCAAGTTGTGTTCGATCACCAACACAGAGTGCCCCTGCTCCACCATCCGCTGGAACACCAAAAGGAGCACCCGCACATCCTCGAAGTGCAAACCCGTCGTCGGCTCATCGAACAGGAAGAGCGTGGGCTTCGCGTCCAGTTTGTTGCGGGAATCTTGTGCGAGCACATTCCACTCCGCCAGATGCCGCACCAGCTTCAAGCGCTGGCTCTCCCCGCCAGAAAGCGTATTGATCGGCTGGCCCACCCGCAGATAGCCCAGGCCCACATCCTGCAAGAGTCTCAGACTCGCACACGCGCGCTGCGCGGGACGCAGATCCGGCAACT
>CAZRGY010000704.1:0-1657 GCA_964599715.1 uncultured Verrucomicrobiota bacterium
TGGGCCGCATGGCCGCGCACACCGGCCAGGAGATCACCTTTGACGACATGCTCAATTCGGATCACGAGTATGCGCCGGGGGTGGAGAGCTTCACCGAGAACGGCCCGGCCCCGCTGGTGGCGGACGCCAACGGCAAATACCCGGTGCCGATGCCGGGCATCATCAAGCGCGAGTACTGAGTCGCGACCGGCGAACGATGATCAAGCAAGGCGCGGACGATTTCGTCCGCGCCTTTTTGCAGCATTGCTCAAGTTGGCTGTGCTCGGTCACCACCGTGCTGTTCAAGTTCAACTGCTTGTTGCCCGGTCGGGAGGCGAGCTTTGACTTCGTTCGTAGCCGGGACCGCCTTCGCGAAGCGAACAACCTCATTGAGGCAACCATCTGCCGGTGCTTGGGAAGCCCACCCGATCCGGCGTCCATAAACGTCGGCATCCCGCCTGCCTAGTTTGCGTGTCGAGTTCATTTCGGTGGCATTTTACGCATAAGTATCGCTACCACTAACAGATACGAAGAAGCAACCAATGTTGAGAAGGCTACACTAGCGAAGGCTGTCATTAGCTCTCGCAGGTCTTCTCCACTAACTGCCCGCTCGGGATCGGAAAGGGACAGCCATGCTGCGATTAATGCCATACAGAGCATAGTGAGAGCGCAAAGAACCAAGAGCGCGCTTAGAATTGTGATCTGATTGACAGCTTGCTTTGTACTTAGTTTTAGTAATTGCATTCGCAAAATTGTTCTTCTTCAGTAGTTTCTACTAAAACTGGATTACAGGCCGAGCGTTAGTTGGTTGTGGGAGTTGATTGAGCTTCCCCCTCGTTGATGGTGATGGGGGAGGTGAACGTGGCGGCGGAGGCGGAACCCGCGAACCACACGAAAAGGAGCAGGTGAGAAAGTGAGCAGGTGAGCCGGGGCGGGACCGGAGGTTCTCGGGGGCGCAGGCGGGGCAGGTTCATACGCTTTTCCTCAGGGCATTGCGGAGATCATGCCGAATCGGTGGCGCCGGGAAAGGCGAAAGTTGATGCGCTTGTTCACCGGGATTGAAATGAACCAGGTCGTCCGCTATCGTCACGCGCATGAAGACGACGATTGATATTCCGCCGGGCGAATTGAAGGCGGTGGTGAAAAATACTGGCGCGAAAAGCCGTGCCGAAGCCGTACTGGTGGCGGTCAAGGACTTTAACCGGCGACGGAAGCTGGCAGTGCTGGCGGACCGGCTCAAGGGGTCGCTGCCGAATTTCATGACACTGGAGGATTTGAAGGCCATGCGTGAGGATGCCCGGTGGGAGGCGGCGAAGTGAAGTTGGTGAATACGTCGTCGTGGATCGAATATCTGCGTGGACGCGACAACGCAGTGGCGGAGCGGGTGCGGGATTTGATGCGTGAGGATGAAGCGGCGCTGTGTGAAATGGTCCTGGTGGAGTTGTGGAACGGGGCGCGGGGCGACGCGGAGAAGAGGGTGGTGCGGGACTTGCAGGAGGTCTTGCCGGTGTTGCCCATCAATCCGGCCGTCTGGTTCGCGGCGATGACTCTGGCACGGAAATGCCGGGACTCGGGCGTGACCGTGCCGGCGGCGGATGTGGTCATTGCGGCTGGCGCTTTTCATCACGGTGTGGAGTTGGAACATTGCGACAGGCACTTTGACGCCATCAAGGCGGCA
>CAZRGY010000704.1:1667-2254 GCA_964599715.1 uncultured Verrucomicrobiota bacterium
GGTGAGCAGCAGTGAATTGAAACCATGCGGCCCGTTGATGGTCACCGTCGTGCCGTCCACCACGATGTCCTGCCCGTCATAGGTCGCGTCCCCCTCGTGGATGGTGATGGGAGCCGGTAAACGTGGCGGCGGTGGAGAGAAGCGGGCAAGCCAAAGGCAGGAAAAGGAGCAGGCTGGAAAGTGAGGCGGCGAGCCGGAGCCGGGCGGCGGGTTTTTGGTCGCGGAAGAACTGGGGCTCATAAAGTATCCTCAGGGCATCTGCGGCATCATGCCCAATCCCAGCCGGTCGAAAAGGCGAAAAGTGAGAAGATATCAAAACGTCTGAGTGGGAAAATGATGCGAGGGATTATCCAATCTCCTGCGCGCCGACAGCTCAGGCGGCGCAGTAAAACTTTGCCGCGTTGCCGCCGAAAAACCGGGCCTGGTCGGCCGGGCTGAAGGACTTCGCAAAATTGGCCGCGAGATGAAACACGCGTTCATAACTGCCCGCGAGCAAACACACCGGCCAGTCCGAGCCGTACATCAGTCGATCCATTCCAAATGCCTCGGCGATCACGTCCAGGTAGGGTTTGAAGTCTGCCGCTTTC
>CAZRGY010000705.1:0-2250 GCA_964599715.1 uncultured Verrucomicrobiota bacterium
AGAAGCCGCTCGACAAGGAACTGCGCCAGAAGATTTCCCTGTTCTGTAACGTCCCCTACGAGGCCGTCATCGAAGAGAAGGACGTGGACCACTCCATCTACGAAGTGCCGCTGATGCTTCAGCGTGAGCGCTTGGATGACTTGGTCTGCCGCCAACTGCAATTTGATGTTCCCCAGGCCAATATGGCCCCTTGGCAGGACATCATCCGCAAGCTCATCGCCCCGCAGCATCGGGTGCGCATCGGTGTGGTCGGCAAATACATCGAGCTCAACGACGCTTACAAATCCGTCTATGAGGCCGTCATCCATGGTGGTGTGGCCAATGATTGCGGCGTGGAGATCGAGAAGGTGGATGCCGAGGACATTGAGAAATTCGGCGCGGAAAAGATTTTGAAAGGCTTGGGTGGCGTGTTGGTGCCTGGTGGCTTCGGCGAGCGTGGTATCGAAGGCAAGATCATGGCGGCCCGTTACGCCCGGGAGAACAATCTCCCTTACTTGGGCCTTTGCCTCGGCATGCAGATCGCCTGCATCGAATTCGCCCGCAATGTGCTCGGCCATGCCGGCGCCCATTCCGTTGAGTTTGACCCGGCCACGACCAACCCGGTTATCTGCCTCCTCGACGACCAGAAGAAGGTCACCAAGAAAGGCGGCACGATGCGCCTTGGTTCCCAGCCCTGCCATCTCGGCGAGGGCACCAAAGCCGCCGCGCTATACGAGGCCTCCATCGTTCACGAGCGTCATCGGCACCGCTACGAATTCAACAACACCTACCGCCAGAGCTATGAAGAGCGGGGCTTTGTGTTCAGCGGCACCTCACCGGACGGCAAGCTCGTGGAAGTCATCGAACTGAAGGAGCATCCCTTCTACGTGGCCAGCCAGTTCCATCCGGAATTCCAGAGCAAACCGAACGCACCACATCCGTTGTTCAAGGGCTTCATCGCCGCCGTGCATCAACACATGCACCACAAGCCACTCTGACCATGTGAACCATGACCGCGCTGGAGACCATCACCACGAAAGCCCGGGAAAAAGGGCTGCGGTTTCTGGTCATCGGCGGTTACGCAGTCATGGCGCACGGATTTGCGCGCAGCACTTACGATCTGGATCTCCTCGTCCGCTCAGACGAACAGGAGCAGTGGTCGCAATTGCTGAAGGACGCTGGTGCAAGTGTTCATTCAGCCGGGAAGAGCTTTATACAGTTTCAACCATCCGAAGCTTTTCCCGAGACCATCGATCTGATGCTGGTGAATGACCAAACATTCGAGCAGCTCTGGAATGAATCGATCATTCCCACTGAGGCTTACGGTCAAACCCGATTTGTATCCTTAAACCATCTCATCGCGTTGAAATGTCACGCTATCAAACACGGCCATGCTGGCAGGGTGGAAAAAGACGTGGACGACATTCTGGAACTGGTGAAGATTAACAAAGTAGATATAGCGGATGAAAAGTTCCGCCAACTGATCTTAAAACACGGCTTGCCAGAACTGTATGACAAAATCAAACGAGTCCTTGGCCAGTAAGTCGCACCAGAATGAAAGTGCGGCTGACGATCTTGTCTTTCCCGATTGGAGCGGTATGAGCCGGGCACCTGTAAGGATAAGCTTTAAGCAGGCCTACGAACACAATCTGAAACTCATTGCCCTGCTTCCCCCGAAGGCCGATGAGCCAGAGCGGCGGCGGGCAAGAAAGTGCGAAGTGGAGTTCTCCCTCTAATCTTTTCAGTTCACTCCGGAGCATTCGCAGGAAAGTCATCCCCTGAATGACCTACGCCGAAGCCATCCAGTATCTCTACGACCTACAATGGTTCGGCACCAAGCTAGGCTTGGAGAGCACCCGTGCACTGGCAGACTTGTGCGGTGCGCCGGATAAAAAACTTCGCTTCATCCATGTCGCTGGCACGAACGGTAAAGGGTCCGTATGCGCGATGCTGGAGAGCATCTACCGCCACACTGGATTGCGCGTTGGGTTGTACACTTCACCGCACCTCGTCGCATTCGGCGAACGCATCCAGATCGATCGCCAGATGATTTCCGAGGCGGATGTGGTACGCCTCGTCACGGAGATGCAGGCAAAGCTCAAGCAGTTGCCGACCGACCAGCATCCCACACTTTTCGAATTCGTCACGGTTCTCGCATTGCAATACTTCGCGGAGCAGAAGTGCGACCTCGTCATCTGGGAAACTGGCCTTGGTGGACGGCTGGACGCCACGAACATCGTCACCCCGATCGCCAGTGTCATCACCAACATC
>CAZRGY010000706.1:0-2240 GCA_964599715.1 uncultured Verrucomicrobiota bacterium
TCAGTCCAATACCGAGTGCCAAGGTAGATCGGAGTCGCGGACTGGACTCCTGGGACCGCGAGCGCTTGAAACATTCGCGATCGTGGCAGCGGGTTGGCTTCCCGAAGAGCGTGAAAGTCCGAGCTGACAAAAATTCTGCTACAGTATCAGTGTCCCATCGCCGGGAGTGGAGCAGCAGCACACATGACCTCGCCGATACGCTTCATAATGATGTTGTTCACGATCTGGTCGATGGCCGGCATCGCCACGGCCGACGATGAACAAGTACACATGCTGGTGTTCGGCACTGACACCTGCCCGCATTGCGAGGCCCAAAAGCCGTTCATCCAATCCCTCGAAGAATCTCACGACAAACTGGCGGTGACCCGTTTCGAGCTCCGGCGTGATGCCGACGCCGTAACACGGTTCCGTGATGTGGCCGCCGCTCACGGCGTGACTGCCGACTCCGTACCTGCCGTGTTCGTCGGTGGCCGCGCCTGGATCGGTGACAGCGGGATGATTCGCAGCCAGATCAGCAGTCATGTCGAACACTGCCTGGAACATGGTAACTGCCCGGACTCGCGCGATACTGCTCCGCACACCGATATGGCAGCGACGCCAAGCGAGTCGGTAGCCTTCGATGTGCCCTGGTTCGGCGCCATCGACCTGATGAGCCAACCTGTCACGGTCTCCACTATGCTGATCGCCTTTGTCGACGGCTTCAATCCGTGTTCACTGTGGGTGCTGACCATCCTTCTGGCGCTTGTTATCCATTCCGGTTCGCGGCTGCGCATGTTTGCGGTTGGGCTAACATTTCTTACGGTGTCGGCGGCGATTTACGGCCTGTTTATCGTTGGGGTGTTCGGCGCACTCAACCTGATACTGATGACCGACTGGATCTATCCTGTGGTCGCGGTGTTCGCGCTGCTCTTCGCCGTGGTCAATATCAAGGACTATTTCTGGTATCAGCGTGGCATCTCGTTCACCATCGACGAGAAGCACAAACCAGGCATCTACAAGCGCATCCGCGGCCTGCTCGCCGAGGGCCGTTCCATGCCGGCGTTGATTGGTGCCACCGCCCTGATGGCTGCCGGCATCGCGCTCATAGAACTGCCGTGCACTGCCGGCTTCCCCGTGGTGTGGAGCGGTATTGTCTCCGGCCACGATATCGATTGGCTGTTCTTCGCCTTTCTGCTCGGACTCTATCTGCTGATCTATCTGGCAGACGAGCTGGTCATCTTCTTCATCGCCCTGACCACCTTACGTGTTGATCGCTTTCAGGAACGTCACGGTCGCATTCTCAAGCTCATCGGAGGCATCATCATGCTGGCCCTGGCCGGGGTGCTGGTGTTCGCCCCGGAACTGATGCACGACATTCGCGGTGCGCTCGGCGTGTTTGCTATCGCTTTGGGGATAACCGGGCTGATACTGTTGCTGCATCGCTACCTGTTACCCAGGCTTGGCATTCGGGTGGGGGATGAGTAGTGATTGCAAAAGAACGTCAAGATCATTCGCCTCGAACTCTTGTGCGCGGAATTGGGCGCTGCCGTAAACGGGTTGCCAAAGGCGCAAACTGCTGCTTATTAGACTTCCATTGGTTCATGAGCGATGCATCACAACATTCATTTCCTGCGCCTTGACGTGGATGGCACGGGTCTTCGCCTCGCCACTAAAAGCAAGATGTAAGACCAGCCCCGGGACGTAAAGAACCTGCCGGGAGGCAGAGTAGGCGTCGTACTCCAGACCATTGTTAGTTATCCTGTCCGGCAGTGGTGGTGATGCTGACGGGTTCATAAAGCACGACCTCCCCTTCGTATCCCTTGAGTTTGACGGTCATCTCTTCCCCCAGCGTGAGCCGATTGCCGCAAAGGGCCCGCGTCTGGGCTGACACCAGCACCTGACCGCCGCTGGTGCACGATTCCACGCGGGCGGTGAAGTTGACATTGTCGCCGACTACCCCGTACTTGGCACGGCGCTCTGAACCGATATTGCCAACAATCACTGCGCCGCTGTGGATACCGATGCCCATCGCTACCTCGGGCAGGCCACGAGCCACATTCATCGCGTTTACCGTTGTCATCGCCGCCTGCATGTCGAGCGCGCAGGCCACTGCGACAGCGGCATGGTCCTGCATCGGTCGTGGCGCCCCGAACAGCGCCAGCACCGCATCACCGATGAACTCGTCAATGGTGCCACCATGGTCGAGGATGACACCGGTCATGATCGAGAGGAAGTGGTTCACCATCACCATAACCTCCCCC
>CAZRGY010000707.1:0-2229 GCA_964599715.1 uncultured Verrucomicrobiota bacterium
GTCCCTCGCCTCAAAGTTGAACGTCTGCTATTCCAGCTAACTGATATCTGCTTCGGGTCGAGGCTGTGTGGAAACGCAAAGCTCTGCGGTGGTATGGGCGAGAAGCGGCGGGATTTTCGGTCCGTAGCTAATTCTCAACCAGAAGAGGGTCGCAGGAATGAATCTGACAGGCTGGCTACCCAGCCATTGCCCTCATCAGGGGCTGTACCCCAAAGATTTTCAGCATTCGTTTCAGGTTATAGGCCAGCACATGCAAACTCATCTCGGTACTGACGCGCGGTAGAGTTCTGGTCAGGAAGTGAGTTGCCCCCATCCATGCCTTGAGCGTGCCAAAGACATGCTCCACCGTGCGGCGGCGAATGCGCGAGGCATCGGGAGTGCGCTCAAGACGTTCCTGCATACGCTCCAGAATGTGCTCATGCTCCCAGCGGGCAATGCGCCGATTGACGCCAGTTGTACATTGAGCCTTGATCTGACACTTTGGGCATGCCGAGGACCAGTATTTGTGCAACTTGAGTCCGTTCTCGACGACCGTGCAGCGGTAGATGGCTCGCTCTCCCGCGGGACAGCGATATTCATCTTGTTCGGCAAGGTAAGTGAAGTCCCGCTTGTCGAATAACCCCGCCGCCTTGTTGTTGGACGTCAGCGGCTTGGGCACTAGTGTCTCGATTCCCTGATCTTCGCAAGTCTTGATTTGCTCGCCGCTAAAGTAACCGCGGTCGGCAAGCACGGTGAGGCCCTCTTGCCCAATCACATCCTTGGTCAGCTGAGACATGGGTGCCAGTTGGGCGCGGTCGTGTCCGACGTTGGTGACCTCATGGGTAACTATCAGATGGTGCTTCGTATCGACCGCAGCCTGCACGTTGTAACCAACGGTTCCCGTACCCCTGCCGCTGGTCGCCATGGAGCGGGCATCGGGATCAGTCAGTGAAACCTGATGATCCGGCGCAGCCTGCATCTTGACGCCTATCTCCTTCAACTGCTCAATTTGGACCTTCATGCCGGCGATCCGCTCCTTGAGCCGAGAGACACGATCCTCGCTCACTGCCGATGGCTGTCGATCCGCACGGTCAAGTTCGGCAAGGTAGCGCCCAATACTTTCCTCCAATTGTTCCTGCCGTGCCTGAAGTTTCCGCTCGGTGAAGTTTTTGTCGCGGTTATTGACCGCCTTGAACTTGCTGCCATCAATGGCCACCATCGCCTCAGAGAAGAGATCGAAGTTCCGGCACAGCAGAACGAATTCTCGGCACACCCGTTGAATCGCCGGACCATTGTCCTTGCGGAAGTCGGCGATTGTCTTGAAGTCTGGTGTTAAACGGCCGCTCAGCCAGATCAGCTCAAGATTGCGCTGGGCTTCACGTTCCAATCGGCGGCTTGACTGGATACGGTTGAGGTAGCCATAGATGTAAATCTTGAGCAGTGTTGCCGGATGGTACGCTGGCCGTCCGGTCGCTTTCGGTTCCGCCCTGGCAAAGCCAAGCTGCTTCAGATCCAGTTGCTCAACAAACGCATCAATCGCCCTGACCGGATTATCTTCACCAACATAGTCGTCAAGACACTCAGGCAATAACGCGCTTTGCGTTCTGTCTTCCCCTTCAATGAATCGCCCCATCGCTCACCTCGCCAAATGCTTTATGCATAGACAAACGCGACGGCAATTGGTTCACTGCGTTTTCACACAGCCTCGGTCGAGTCCGGCCCCATATAAAAGTCGGCGTCGGTGGGACGGCGGCGACTTGATTACCGTCCCGCCAGCCCCGACTTTCACTCAAACTCAACAAGCAAGTCCTTCGCGTTGATCGCTTCGCCGTGGCGGCAGTGGATGGCTTTCACCGTGCCGTCGCGCTCCGCCGTGAGCATGGTTTCCATCTTCATCGCTTCGATGGAAACCAGCGGGTCGCCCTTTGCGACTTTCTGGCCCGCGTGGATGGCGACGGTGACGATGGTGCCGGGCATGGGGGCACCGACGTGTTTCGGGTTGCCTTCCTCGGCTTGCGGTTTGGCTTTGACGTTGGCGAGGCCGGCCTTGGGGACGCGGATGGTGCGCGACTGGCCGTTGAGTTCGAGGAAGACCTTGACCTGGCCTTCCTCGTCCGGGCCGGCGGTGCCTTGCTGCGAGATGATAAGGCTCTTGCCGCGTTCCAGTTCGACGTTGATTTCCTCGTTGGCGGCGAGGCCGTAGAAGAAGGCCGGCGTGGGCAGTTGCGAGACGTCGCCGTAGTGGCTGCG
>CAZRGY010000708.1:0-2221 GCA_964599715.1 uncultured Verrucomicrobiota bacterium
GCTTGCCATCGGCTCCCTTGAGTTTGATGCCAGCGGCATACTTCGGCGTGGTGCGCGTGCCGATGTTCTCGAAATAAGTGAAACCATCGAGGAACTCACCGCAAAGGATGTCGAGGTCACCATCCTTATCAAAGTCGATGAAGTTGGGTGACGGACAGCCGAAGGTGTCCAACCGTTTACCGCCAGCCTCGATGAGGAAGGGCTTGGCGTATTTAGGCTGGGCGGTGGTGCCTTCGTTCTTCAGCACATAGACGATGCCGTGGAGCGGGCCGTTGGTCCATTTGCCCTGCATGTCCCAAGCATTATCCCAACCGTAGTGCGCCCAGTCCTCAATGCCCACGGTGAGGTCCAGTTTGCCATCACCATCATAGTCCACATAGCGCCATTGGTTGTGGCGGATCTTATAGAAGTCCGGTTTGCTGCCGACGACGGTGGTGTGGACGCCCTTGGTGGTGACCGGCAACTTCACTGCCGTTTCCAGACCCGTCTTGAGAAAATCGGGATACTCCTTCTCGGGTGTCAACACACGCAGGCCGCCATCCACGTAGGATGGTGTGACGTAATGCACCGTCTTGCTGATACGGCGCGGGGCTTTGAATACGGGCATCTTGTTCTTCGCCGTGTCGCCCGTGGTGTTCTCGAAGATGTAAACACCGTTGTAAGGCTTGTCCGGACAGGAAACGATGAGGTCATAGTCACCATCGCCATCCGCATCATAGGGCACCGGCCAAGCCCAGAGCCCGACACCCAGATCCACCGTGAGGCCGGGGTTATTGTATTTGATACGGTCGAGGTCTTGACTGAAAGCAGAGCCCGCCGCGAGAGCGGCGGCGGAGAGGACCACAGCTAAAATAGACTGATATTTCATGCGTTCTACCGTGCAAGCGATGTCTGTTCAAACATCGCGGATTGACATTGGATATGTCACTGGTATACCAGCAACATATCTCAAGTAAAGCGAAACCTGAACCATGCGCGTACCCTCACTCCGAAAACAGGCTTACGACCATCTGCAGCGGAAGATCCTTGCAGGTGAGCTGACGGCCGGAATGGTGGTCTCAGAGCAATCCATCGCGTCGGAGATCGGCATGAGCCGCACCCCGGTGCGGGAGGCGATCCGCGATCTGGAACAGGAAGGCGTGCTGGAGC
Source organism: uncultured Verrucomicrobiota bacterium (assembly GCA_964599715.1). Lineage (GTDB taxonomy): Bacteria > Verrucomicrobiota > Verrucomicrobiia > Limisphaerales > JAEYXS01 > JAEYXS01. The sequence goes on from CAZRGY010000708.1 coordinate 1,150, forward strand.
AGGTCCCCCGCTACGGCACCATCGTGAAGGAACTGCAGCGGCGCGACCTCACCGAACTGTATGAGCTGCGCGAGGCGCTGGAGCCTTTCGCCGTGGCGCAAGCCGCCGGGAAACTTCCTGCCACAGAACTGGCGAAGCTAAAGCTGTTCTGTAACGAAATCTCGGTATTGATGCGCGAGCTGACTTCCTTGCGTCGTCCCGCACTGGATGCAGCACAGATGCGTCGGTTGCTTTCCGCGGACTTGGGTTTTCACCTGGTTCTGCTTCGAGCAGCAGGTAATCGGCGACTGATGAAGATCGTTACGGATTCGCGTTTGCTTACCGGTGTCTTCGGCACGCCGCGTCAGGAACACACGATCGCCGTGCTCAAGGAAACACTCGAGTATCACACGCAAATCCTGAAAGCGGTGGAGTCGGGCAACCAGGATCGCGCCCGCAAATTGATGGCCGAGCATATCCGCGTGAGCCGCCAACAATCATTGGAGCATTACGACCGGCTACATAACGAGAGCGATACCCGTACTGTCTCGTTAGGATTGCCGGATGATCTGCTGGAGGAATTGAACCGCATCGAAAGCGGCGACGGCGAAAAGGCCGCCCCTCGCAAACCGCGCCGCAGCGCCGCCTGATTTCCCCATGACCACCGACACTTTGACCGCAAGCACCATGACCGTCCCCAAACCTGCCGCCCAATCGAAACCGCTGTTACACGGCATCGTGCCACCCATGGTCACGCCGCTGCTGGACCGGGACACGCTGGATATCGAAGGGTTGGAACGACTGGTGGAGCACCTGATCACTGGTGGCGTAGCTGGGCTATTCATCCTTGGCACAACGGGTGAGGCGCCGAGTTTGAGCTATCGTTTACGGCGTGAGTTGATCGAGCGCACGACCGAATTGGTGAAAGGGCGCGTGCCGGTGCTGGTGGGAATCACCGATACGTCTTTTGTAGAATCAGTCGCCCTCGCCAAATTCTCAGCGGATTGCGGGACGCAAGCGGTGGTGACCTCGGCGCCATTTTATTTCGCGGCCGGGCAACCGGAGCTTTCCGAGTATATCGAGCATCTGGTGG
>CAZRGY010000709.1:0-2211 GCA_964599715.1 uncultured Verrucomicrobiota bacterium
ATTCATGCCGCCTTTGGCCTGCGCTATCTGCTGGCCAATATGGGTGAACTGCAGTCGCGTACGTGTCTCGTGGAGTTCGATATCAACCAGCGAGCGCTTGATGTAGCAGAGGTGTTGCTGGCGCGGAATCCGCAGGTCATCGGCTTCGGCGTGTATATCTGGAACGCCGTGCAAACGCGCGAGGTCATCTCCGCGCTGAAACGCATCCGCCCCGACCTCATCATCGTGCTCGGCGGCCCCGAGGTGAGCTACGAGACGGAAGGCCAGGAGATAGTGGCCCTCGCGGATTACGTCATCACCGGCGAGGCGGATCTGGAGTTCGCCAAGCTCTGCCAGAAGCTGATGAACGGCGAGCGGCCCGCGCAGAAGATCATCGCCGCGCCCCTGCCCGATTTCAGCCAGTTCAAGCTGCCCTACGATCTCTACACCGCCGAGGATGTGGCGCATCGCATCGTGTATGTGGAGGCATCGCGCGGTTGCCCGTTCAACTGCGAATTCTGCCTGTCCTCGCTGGATATCCCCGTGCGACAGGTGCCAGTGGACGTGATTCTTGCGGAGTGCCAGAAGCTGCTGGACCGCGGATTGAAGCAGTTCAAGTTCGTGGACCGCACGTTCAACCTGAACCTGAACATCAGCAAGGCCATCCTCCAGTTCTTCCTCGACCGCTGGCAGCCGGATCTCTTCGTGCACTTCGAGATGATCCCGGACCGTCTGCCCGAAGGCTTGCGCGAACTCATCGCGAAGTTCCCGCCCGGCGGCGTGCAGCTCGAAGTGGGCATCCAGACGTTCAACCCCGAGGTCGGCAAGAACATCAGCCGCCGGCAGGACTACAACAAGCTCGCGGACAACTTCCGCTTTCTGCGCGAGCACAGCGGCGTGCATATCCACGCGGACCTCATCGTGGGCCTGCCTGGTGAGACACTGGAGAGTTTCGCCGCGGGCTTCGACCGCCTCGTTGCGCTGAAGCCGCAGGAGATCCAAGTGGGCATTCTCAAGCGCCTGCGCGGCACGCCCATCATCCGCCACGATGCGGAGTTCTCCATGGTGTACGGCTCGCAAACGCCCTACGAGATCCTGCAGAACCGCGATCTGGACTTCGCCACGATGCAGAAGATGCGCCGTTTCGCGCGCTTCTGGGACTTGGCAGGTAACAGCGGCAACTTTGTGGAAACGACCCCGCTCGTCTGGGAAGGACAGCCATCCGCCTTTCAAGCATTTCTCGAATGGACAGAGTGGTTATATCAACGTGTCGGCCGTACCAACCAGATCGCCCTGCCCCGTTTGATGGAGTTTCTTTTCGAGTTCCTCACCACGACACGCGGACTGGCGAACGAGCCCGTTGCATTATCGTTATGGAAGGATTTCCAACGTGCCGGTCGCAAGGACAAGCCTGAATTCCTGCGTCCGCATCTGTCGGAGGAAAAATATCCGACCGTCTCGCGAGATAAGATGAGCGGACCAAAACGGCAAGCCCGTCACGTAGCGGCGTGAGGAGGAGGCCGGCTTACTCTGGAGTCTTAGGCGCCTTCTCATCTTCCTTCTTGGCGATGAAGCTCGTGCGGTCTTTCAGAAGCGCATCCACCGTGAACTTGCTGACCAGGTAAGTGTGCCCCTCGAAGGTCTTCTCCAGCTTGAGCTTCTCAGTTAGCTTGTCCGCGCGCTCCTTGAATTCCTTGTCCAGCTTGGCCTTGTCCTCAGGCTTCTCATCCTTACCTGGAGTGCGCTCCTTCGCGAGATCGGCGCTTACCGCGAACTTCATGAGGTAATCCTCGGAACCTTCCTTCGGCGCCAGCGTCAGTTCATATTTGAAGCCGTCGAATGTTTCCAAGGTCGCTTTGACTGGGTTCTTTAATTCAGCTGTATCCGTCACCACATCGTTGAAACTCGCCGAAGACAGCAGAAAATTGTAAGCGCCCGTGGCGGAAGGCTCCTGTTTTTCCTCCTCCTTAAGCCCCGCGAGCTTCCATTCACCACTCTCGCTCTCCCGATTGATGCTCCAAGAGTCCTTGCTATCAGCAGATACTGTAACCCCTTTCAGCTTCTCCACTTTGAAGAAGTCTTTGCTCAACCATTCCGTGGGCTTGGGCTCGATGTCGTTGAAACTCTCGGACACCAAGGCGATGGAATCCAGCTTGCCCGGGATCATCAAGTAGCGCCCATCCGGGAAGCTGCCGCCGCCCATTGATGAATTCCCTTCGCGCATATGCTTCT
>CAZRGY010000710.1:0-2210 GCA_964599715.1 uncultured Verrucomicrobiota bacterium
TTTACACAAAAACAGCCAGACCGCGATTTAAATCTTTTGGTAAACCGATTTTGCTTATTAATGTTGAAGCGGATAAAAACCCCCGCTCCTTGTTGGTCATTCGACATTGCTCATTCCTTCGTCATTCGGATTTGGGCATTGGACATTCCTGATGATTCTCATCCCTCACCGTTGACTTGATGGCGTTCGCCTTTACATTCCGCCCACCATGTCGAAGGCGACGTCCCGGCCGGTCATCCGCTTGCGCGGGGTCCGGCACAATAACCTCAAGAATTTCGATCTCGACCTGCCCACGGGCGAACTGGTGGTCATCACCGGGCTCAGCGGGTCGGGCAAGAGCTCGCTCGCGTTTGACACGCTCTTCGCCGAGGGCCAGCGGCGGTATATCGAGACGTTTTCCCCCTACGCGCGCCAGTTCTTCGACCGCATGGATAAGCCGCAGGTGGACAGCATTGAGGGCATCCCTCCCGCCATCGCCATCGAGCAGCGGAACTCGGTGAAGAGCACGCGCTCCACCGTGGGCACCATGACGGAGATCTGCGACCACATGAAGGTGCTCTGGCCGCACCTGGCCCAGCTCCATTGCCGTCAATGCGATCAACTGGTGCGCAAGGATTCCCCGCAAGATGTGTGGGAGAATGCGAAGCTGGGCGGGACTGCCGAGGTGCTGGTCACCTTTACGGTGGCATTGTCCGAGAAGCTGGCGATGGAAGAATCGCTGAAGCTTGTGGCCAAGCAGGGGTATCAACGGCTGCTGGCGGGCGATAAAGTCCTGCGTCTGGATGATGTGCTGAAAGATGCGGCGTTATTGCCGGAAGCGAAGCAACTCATCGTGGTGCAGGACCGCATCAAGCTGACCCCGGCGAACCGCTCACGTTTTGTGGAGGCATGCGAGCAGGCCTATCATTTCGGCAAAGGCAAACTCGCGCTCTATCGTGTGGCGCAGTTGAGTGGAGCGCCGAGCTCCAGCTCGGCAGCCCCCGTAGTGGAGCAGGCACCCTCGCCCGTTGGAACCGGACTCAAACCGTGGCTCCGCTATTCCAAGCATCTCCACTGCGCCACCTGCGACATCGAATACCGCGATCCGTCGCCGGCGTTGTTCAGTTTCAACAATCCGGTGGGTGCGTGTCCCGCGTGCCGGGGTTTCGGGCGCGTGATCTCCATCGATTATGATCTGGCGATCCCGGATCGCTCCAAGAGCCTGAACGGCGGCGCAGTGCGGCCTTGGCAGACGGGCGTTTCCGCTGATTGCCAGGTGGATCTCACGAAGGCGTGTCGCAAGCACAAGGTGCCGATGGATGTGCCGTTTGAGGAGCTTTCGCCGGAGCATCAGAGTTTTGTGGTGGATGGCGAGCCGGGTTATGGCAGCGATGAGGCGAACCAGTGGCCGCACAAATGGTATGGGGTGAAGGGCTACTTCCGCTGGCTGGAATCCAAGTCTTACAAGATGCACGTGCGCGTGCTGCTCTCGCGTTATCGCGCCTACACGAAATGCCGGACGTGCGAAGGGAAACGGTTTCAGCCGGAGTCCTTGCTCTACAAATTTACGAATTACGATTTACGAATTACGAGCGGGGTTAAGCATTTGGAAACGGCCTCGGGACTAGGCAGCTCGTCAATCGTAAATCAAAAATCGTCAATCACCCTGGCGGATTTTTATCTGTTGCCGATCCGTGATTCGCTGGCGTTGGTGGAGCGGTTTGCCGCGGGACGCAAGGTGGCGGTGAATGATCCCATCCAGGTGGTGGTGAATGAGGTGCGGGCGCGGCTGGGTTATCTGCATGAGGTGGGCTTGGGATATCTGACGTTGGATCGGCCCACGCGGTCGCTCTCGGGTGGTGAGACGGAGCGGGTGAACCTCACGACCTGTCTGGGCACGCGGCTGGTGAACACGTTGTTCGTGCTGGATGAGCCGAGCGTGGGATTGCATCCGCGTGACACTGAGCGGCTGGTGAAGATTCTCGAACGCCTGCGTGACACCGGAAATACCGTGGTGGTGGTGGAGCATGAGCCGGGCGTGATGCGCGCGGCGGACCAGATCATCGATCTCGGCCCCGGCCATGGCGAGAGCGGTGGAGAGATCGTGTTCCAGGGCCCGTTCGCGGAGGTGCTGAAGAGTGAGCTATCGCTGACGGGGCAGTATCTGAGTGGGCGGAAGCAGATCGAGGTGCCGGAGCGGCGTCCGGTGGGGGCAGTGGAGGGAATGTTGC
>CAZRGY010000711.1:0-2209 GCA_964599715.1 uncultured Verrucomicrobiota bacterium
TGCCGTATCACATTTGCTGACTTTGGTGGCGCTATTTTTTATTTTTCGAAAACAGGATTTTGCCTTGGCCGTGACTTTGGCGATCGCGGCTACTGTCAAGGAGACCATCATCCTCGTAATCCCCTTGATCTATACAATTCGCGCTATCCGGCTAGTAGACTTTCGCCTTGCAATTCGGACGGTATACATTGCGCTTCCTTGTTTGCTTACCCTGGTCGCTATCCGGATTGCAATTCCAGCCTGGAATGATGACCCCGCCTATGTGGCAAGTATCGGCCCCCAACTTAGCCAAGTTCATGTTGGGACAGCGACACACAGCTACTTGGATGCACTGCAGCGTATAACTTCTTATCGCTTTGCTACACAGACTCCAGTGAACATTGTCCGTGAGCTCACATGGGGCAGTGGTGGCATTTTCTTTATCCTGCCACTGCTCGCCCTGCGCGAGAATCTTTGGAATCTAGTGCGGTTCCTTCCCTACTTTGCCTTGACGTACTACGGATGGTTGATGGCGCTTAATTTCAACCGTCGCTTCGGAGCAGCTTTTCCGTTTCTTATTATCATGGCAATTACCAGTTTACGCAGTTGGACCACGACGTGGAAAGTTGGGCTTGGTGTTTTCATCCCTGTATTTGCGCTACAATACGGGCTTAATCTTCTGCAACCAGCTACGCCTGAAGTGCCATTTGACTACGCGGCTGCTTTTTTTCTGCTATCTCTAGGTATCATTTACAGCTTCCGAGACAGCCTCGCATCTTCACGTGAGTAAGCTCCCGGTGTCTCTCTGGACTCAAAGTTTGCTACTGCTGAAATGATATACAGTGGACGTCGCTTGCTTTCTTCGAAGATTCGCCCAACATACTCTCCTAGGACACCGATACTAGTCATGACAGCGCCGGCGGTAATACAGTTAATCACAATCAGTGACGTCCAACCGGGTACAACAAAGCCGCCAGATAAATACTGCCATAATGCATAAATTGTATATAAGACACCGATACTCATTAGTAGAAAGCCCACGCCGAAGCTAAGGCGAAGTGGAAGTGGCGAGAAAGAGACTGCGGCATTCCAGGCGAACAGCAGCATCTTCCTGAGCGGATACTTCGTCTTGCCCGCCGCCCGCGCAGGCCGAACGAATTCCACCTGCGCTTGGGGAAACCCAACCCATGCCACCATGCCGCGCAGGAAGCGATGAAGTTCCCGCAAAGAACAAGTGGTGGCCAGGACTTGTCGTGACACTAGGCGGAAGTCTCCGACGTCGACTGGTAAGTCACGATGCACCAATCCTCGCATCAGCCGGTAGAAAGCCCAGGCTGTCAATCTCTTGAATAGGGACTCTGCCTCTCTGCCGATCCGTCGAGCGTACACTACCTCATATCCTTCCTGATATTTCTCAATCATTTGGATGATCAACTCAGGAGGATCCTGGAGGTCGGAATCCATCAAGATAACCACATCCCCTTCGGCGTGGTCAAGGCCGGCGGTCGACGCGATCTGGTGGCCAAAGTTCCGAGAGAGCGCGATGACCTTAAAGTGCGGGCGCTGTTTGGCCGCGGCCAGAAGTAGATCGATGCTCTTGTCGGAACTGCCGTCATTTACGAAGATCACCTCGGTTGGGATGTCAAGTTGCGCGACCAAGGCGTCTATTCTCGCAAAGAGTAGAGGAAGAACCTCAACTTCATTGAAAACGGGAAGGACCAAAGAAACGAGTCCAGGCGCCTCACGTGGGACAAGCGGGTGATAAGTAGAACACATTGGAATCCTTTCAGGTCCTTGCTTGGAATCGATACCAATTCTGCTATGCGTGCCTTGCAAACGTAGCGAAAGAGCCATGTGTGACTCAGCGCTGGACTCGATTGGGTAATCTTTGTGGAATCAACTATCCGCTTTAGTATTTCACACTGCTGTGCAAATTAGCAGATTGTTGAAATAGCCGTCCAGAACCGATATCGGGAGTGGCAGAAGTGATCAGGATACAGTTGTCAGCGACCGAACCCGCGAACGCGAGATGGATGGTGGCGCTGACTCGCGGTGGGTCAGTGGTGAGTTGTCGGTTCAAGGGAAGGTGCGTGTGCGATTCTTGGGTGATGATTTTTTTGGGTGTGACCTGCGCCGCGTTGAGGGCACGGATATACTTCGTGAATGCACAGAACAATTGGCCGTGTTCTTCTCGCTGTGGTTCTGGTGGCTTCCGCGCTGCATGCGCAGC
>CAZRGY010000712.1:0-2208 GCA_964599715.1 uncultured Verrucomicrobiota bacterium
CTTCCGCTCGGAGATGTCGCGGATGTTGCACTGAATCACCTTCTGGTGGTTCACCAGATAGACGCTGCTCGTAAATTCCACCTCGATGCGCCGTCCGTCGCTGGTTTCCAGCGCCATGTCTTCGTAGCGGATGTATTCCTTCGCCTGCAACTCCGCGAAGTTGTCCTGGTTGGCCACGATGTGCCTGAAGAAGCCGAGTTCCCAGACCTTCTTGCCGAGGAATGCCTCGCGCGAGAAACCCAGCAGCTCGATCAGAAACGGATTCACTTCCATCACCGTCCCGGTTTCGGCATCGAGGATCAAAATCCCCTCCTTGGCCGTCTCGAACAGACGCCGGTAGCGCAGCTCCGATGCGCCCAGCGCATTCTCCGTGCGCTTGCTCTCGGTGATGTCGCGCATCACGCTCAAGATGCAGGATTCCTCGTTGAAGGTGATCATGCGGGAGGAAATGTTGAAATTCAGCAACCGCCCGTCCGCCATGCGAAGGATGGTTTCATAATTCAAGCACGCCCCCTCTTCATCGAGCGTCCGCATGAAGGCGCGCTGTTCCTCATCGGTCAGCCATGTGGCATATTCGCGGTTGGGTTTGCCAATGACCTCGTCAGGCGTGCTGCCCCAGAGCCGGCACAAGGCTTCGTTGGCCCGGATGACGGTGCGGTCAGACATCCGCACAATCGCCACGAAATCGGGACTCAACCGGAACGCCTTTGAGAACAGTTCTTCGCTCTCACGCAACGCTGCCTCCGCCCGCTTGCGCTCGGTGATGTCGGCACGGATGGCCACATACTGGCGTGGTTTCCCATCGGCATTCAGAAATGGCACGATGGTAGTGTCCATCCAGTAGAACGCGCCGTCCTTGGCTCGATTTTTGATTTCACCTTTCCAGACTTTGCCGTGCGTGATGGTCGTCCATAAATCGCGGATGAATTCCTTGGGGTGAAAACCGGAATTGATGATGCGGTGATCCTGTCCGAGCAGTTCCGCGCGGGAGTATTGCGAGATGGTGCAGAACTTCTCGTTGACGAAGGTGATCTTTCCCTGCGCGTCGGTGATGGCCACGATGGCGTGTTCATCCAGCGCGGCTTTAAGGTCGCTGTTGTCCTTGGACAAATCGTCCAGTTGGCGTCGCGCCTGCCGTCGTTTCTCGTCGGCGCGATTCAGCGACACGGCAGCGATCCCGACCAGGACCGCGAACGTGATCACATTGGAAAGCGCGAACAGACTGGTCCCCGCTTCCGTGCCAAACCAGCCCGCCTGCTGCGCCTTGAATCGCAGCCAGCCGATGGTGATCGTCAAACCCGCAGCCGCAGGCAATATCCTCCGCACCAGCACGCCTCCCGCGGAGTCGCTCGAGACCAGCGCCATCAGGCCGCTCTCCCTCCGCAGGCAAAGTGTGCCAGCGCTCAACAGCAAAAAACTCAGCGCTGTGATCAGCGACATTTCCCCGTAAGGCAGCAGTGGCTCGCCACCATAAATATAACGCGAGAGTCCCAGCCAGCCGATCAGCCCGGTCGCGATTGCAAAAAATTGGAAAAGCGCAAAGCTGCTGGAGGGCCTGGCGAGGAAAAGCGCGACACCAATCAGGAAAAGCTCCAGTGCCGTGGCGGGCGCCGTCTCTGCCGCCGGCTCACCCACAGACAAGGTCTCGCCGAAGCCGAGCAAATCGACACTCGCACTCCAATCGAACAAATGGCCGCCGAGCCTCCACAGTCCGATGAACGCGACGATCAGCGCGCAAATCTGTGAGACAAGAACTCGCGTCCGCCTTGCGCCGCCGACGTGCGGACTTGTTCCGCCAAAAGCCGCGCTCCAAAGCGCAACCGCCGCCAGCAGGAAGGCCGCCATGGTGAGCGGCGATACTTTCGGCCAGCCGGGCATGACGCTCTTGAGCGTCTGCAAGTCGAACGTCCAGCCCAGCAAGACAAGGCTGCCGATGAGAAACACGCAGACCGCAGCGGCCCGGGCAAATACAATCGGCTTATCTGAATTCATCGGGTCAAGTTTCGCGCTGCTTCCAACTGAGATCGTATCCAACGGGAAGCGCCGTGTCCATCCGAAGCCAATCGCAGATGCTTTCGGGATCCTGCCGGATCAAATCCGACAGGCCGTGGACGCTGCCGGCGGTGCCGCTGATCGTTGAGGATCATCACCCGGTCCGGCATGCAGTCCAGCAAGGCGGCGAGTCCGCTCAGGTCGCCGAGCGCGGCG
>CAZRGY010000713.1:0-1317 GCA_964599715.1 uncultured Verrucomicrobiota bacterium
CTCAAACCGGGGACCAATGGTCGGGCGCGACGGCATCCTGGTGGTGTCTCCGGTTGAGTTGGAGCTACACCGACTTCGTCTCCTAGGTTTGTTCGAAAATAGCATCGAGTGCCAGAATCTGTTTGCGAGATTTCTGGCGTATTCGGATCTCCCGGCAATGAGACTAATCCGAAGAGACTGTATCGCGGCGACTCTCGTCGATTGTCCCACCGCTGCTTCCTCAACCTGTGCTGCAGCCCCCATAGGCCAGTTGCCTCGTGTGGAAGGTTGCCTTTCGTTCGAGCGGAAGGCGTGACGACCGATTGTGAAGTTGGGCGTTTTTGTTTGGCCTATTGTCCCCCTTTCACGTACATCCATATATTATGCCCCCGCCCGATTCTGAATTAGGAAGATGGTTCGCAACGCAGGTTCAACCACATGAGGCGATGCTTAAGGGTTTGCTTAGAAGCCGATTTAGGGATGAGGTGGATGTCGACGACATCGTCCAGGAGTCCTATTGCAGATTATTTCGAGCCAAGGAGTTGTCAGAGGTCGTTTCTCCCAAAGCATTTTTGTTCGCGGTTGCACGTAATCTAGCCATGGATAGGCATCGTCGGAGGTCAGTCGCTGCCGTTGAACCTTTATTGGAGTTTGAGTATTTGAACCAATGGGAAGATGGACCTGACGTCCGCGAGGACGTGGCTCGTAGCGAAGAACTAGAATACTTGACCCAAGCCATTCAATCATTGCCATACCGTTGCCGCCAGGTCTTTACACTTCGAAAAGTCTACGGGCTGTCACAGGCGGAAATTGCAAGAAAACTAGGGATCTCGGAGCACACCGTCTCAGCACAGCTCACCATTGGAGTGGGTAAATGCATGGAGTACATGTCACGTGTCCGACGCGAAAGAGAAGGGCGTTGGTGATGAGCGATCAGGATACGGATGCGAGAGCATCGTCGGGCGGTGACGCCGAAGCTTCCGCGGCTCAATGGATTGTTTTGCATGACCGTGGGCTTACTCCGGCAGAACAGGATGATTTCTTGAACTGGATTTCGAAGAACTCGCAGAATCGCCAAGCTTACGAACGTCATCGCCAATTCTGGCGCGAATCGGAAATTCTTTTGCGTTGGCGACCTCAGCACAGTGTGGATCCGAATCCCGATCTTTTGGCACGCCAACAGGTCCCCATTTTCCGGCGATGGCATGCGCCAGCCGTGTTTGCCGCCGTTGCAACGGTTGCCATCGGTCTCTTGATTATGAGCTTCCGTGATGGACCGGCACCGGTCCTGACCTTCGAGGCGGCTGAGTACCGCCACGAGGAGCTGCCCGACGGGTC
>CAZRGY010000713.1:1327-2201 GCA_964599715.1 uncultured Verrucomicrobiota bacterium
ACTCCGCGAAGGAACGCCGGATTTTGTTGGTACATGGAGAAGCCTTGTTTACGGTAGCAAAGAATCCGAAGAGGCCCTTCGTAGTTCGCGCTGCGGGCGTTAATGTGCGGGCTGTGGGAACCGCATTCAACGTAAAGCTTGCCGGACCGGGTGTAGAAGTATTGGTCACTGAAGGGGCTGTTCGAGTCGAACGCCAATCCGCCTCCGCCATCTATTCGAACGCCGAGACTCGTCCACTTGGGACCGAGGTTTCCGCAGGTCAGTTGGCCTTGGTCCCCATTCTATTGGCTGAGGCCTCCCCGATCGTGACCAGTCGCTCCAATGAAGAAATGGACCGCTTGCTCGTTTGGCGTCCCGTGTTACTCGACTTTGATTCGGTGCCGTTAAGCAAGGTTTTGGAAGATTTTAATCGACGGAACCACGTCAAGATCAAGATTGCAGACCATTCGCTAGAATCCCTCCCCATTGTTGCCTCTATTCGTTCGGACAACGTTGAAGGATTCGTGCGCTTACTCGAAGCCACTGCTGGTATCCAAGCCCAGCGTACGTTTAAGGATGAGATCGTTTTGCGGCGTACCCATTAAGTCTGCGGTTGATTCATCGCACTCATACACCCCCAAGGACGCGACCAAATTGCATGCGTCGCTGGGTCTGCGTGGCTCACCCAACCTTTTCGCTCTCAACGAAGGATTGTTGCCCGAAGTGAAAGCTACTGCTACATCAGCTGCAGCGATCTGAGCCTCGTGCGGCTCGCGCAGAGCGCCCTCGTTTTTGTGTTCCCCGCGCCATAACGAGAATGCGGGGCGGATCAACAGCCTGACCCTAAGGACGAGCACACGAACCCGTGTTGCTTTTACACTATATGCCGGAGGCT
>CAZRGY010000714.1:0-2200 GCA_964599715.1 uncultured Verrucomicrobiota bacterium
TCCACCATGCCGTGTTCGCCACCGAGGAGGCCGTTGTCGGACGTGAAGATGAAGAGCGTGTTATCCAGCTCGCCCATCTCCTTGAGTTGCTCGTAGAGGATGCCGACACTGTCATCCACGGAGAGGATGGTGCCCCAGTAGGCGCGGGTCATCTTCTCGAAGGCGACGACGCCTTCCGGGGAGGAATCGGGGAAGTTCTTGCGCCAGTCGAAGAGCGGGCCGTAGATGCCGTGCCAGGTGCTCAGGCGTTGTTTGATCCAGTCCGGCTTTTTATCCAGTTGGAAGGCGGTGTCGGGATAGGGGATTTTGACGTCGTTGAAGCTGTTCGTGTACTTCGGCTCCGGGAGGTAGAAGCTGTGCGGGGCCTTGTGGCCGAGCATGAGGAGGAAGGGCTTGTCCTTGCGATCCTTCATCCAGTTGAGCGCGAGGTCGGTGACGACGTGGGTATAGTAACCGGGGAGCACCTTGCGGGTGCCGTCCACGTTGAACTCGGTGTCAAAATACTGGCCCTGGCCCTTGTGCGTGACGAAGTAATCGAAGCCCGGGCGCTTCTCGTCGTTATTCTCGCCCATGTGCCATTTGCCGATGTAGGCGGTATCGTAACCGGCATCTTGCAGGCGGCGGGGGAAGCTGGCCATGTCCTTCGGATACTCGGTGAAGTTGTTCACGACTCCATGCGTGTGGGCGTAGAGGCCGCTCAGGATGGAGGCGCGGCTGGGCGAGCACAAGGAGGTGGTGCAGAAGGCGTTCTTGAAATAGACGCCTTCCTTGCCGAGCCGGTCGATGTTCGGCGTCTTCAGATACGGGCTCTTGCCGGAAATACTTACGGCATCCCAGCGCTGGTCATCCGTGAGGATGAAGACGACATTGGGATGTTTCTTGGAGGCCGCCGTGGCATTCTGAAGGAAAGCCGGACCGGCGATGGCCAGGGTGAGTAACGCGGAAAAAACCGCACGTCGGGTCAGGGCACTAAACAGCATCATTAATCGGGTTGATTGGTTCGGGCAAAGGAGTAAACGGAATGACGCGATGATGCAACGGGAAATGAACGGGGGGAGAACCACGGAATACGCGGAATACACGGAAAAGGGGTAGAGGGGGACAGTCTAAAGTTACTTGCTTGGATAAGCACCGAGGCCACCCTGGATCACAGTGGATGGAGTATTGGTATCCGTATTCAATTCATCCAGGGCACGGGTCCAGTCTTCGATTTTTTCGGGGCGGTCATAGAGGCGATTGATCAATGCCTGGACGACAGGGGATGTCCAAACTCTTCCTTTTTTGCTGTCTCCTTCGACTACCGCATTACCATGCCAATGGAAAAGATGTCCAGCTACCCTGACTTCAGCAAACGGCGCAGCAGATAGCCTGCTGAAATCAAGATACACTGCCTCTTTCTGCAACATGGCTACAAAATGCAGTCGAAGCTGCTCTGGCAATTCCAACTCGAAGTCGCGGAGCGAGTCTTTGATGATGACTTTTGAGTCGTCAGGTATGTTGCTGAGGCCGGGTAGTATATCACCCTTTTGATGCTGCCCTCTGGCAGCCAGCTCAGCTTCTTTGATTCGTGCTTCGGACCTGAACTGTGCAATGGCCACAGTCAGGCTGAGTATGCCAAGTAAGGCAGCAGCTATAGCCAGCGGACGTGTGCCATGGAGGAAAGGATAGACAAAGAAAGCACCAGAGCAAACAAACCACCCCCAGCAATAACAGGCCAGTAAACTGCCCATGATCAGCCCGATGACGCCGATGCCGAAACTCAAGCGAGCGAGGTAGGGTTTGGACAGTTGGCTTTTTAAGGGGCTGTTCACTTTGTCTTGTAATCTTCCCAGAGCCATTCCAGGGCACCGGCTAGGGTTTGGCGGGTGACGCGGCCATCGGTGTGTCCGGCGGCTTCGGCGAAGACGTAGCGGTAGGGATAGCCTTTGGCTTTGAGGACGGCTGCCATGCGCTGGTTCGCCATCACCCAATTGTGCAGGGAGGCTTCGTCGCGGTTCCAGCCGTTGTCTTTTTCACTGACTTCCAGCCAGATGCGGAGGGGTTTACGTTCGCTGTTCGGGATGAGGGTGGCGTGATATTCCCAAGCACCGCTCGGGGTCTCGGTGCTCTTGGGGGATTTTTTATCCACGTAGGTGCCGGAGTAGGTGAGCACGCGGTGATAGAGGTCCGGATGATACCAAGCCATGGAGAGCGCGGCGGC
>CAZRGY010000715.1:0-2197 GCA_964599715.1 uncultured Verrucomicrobiota bacterium
CTGAGCAGACCGATTGTCCCTTGTGTCGTGTGGGCTATCCTACCACCTCCGTAACATCGCTAGAGGATTTACGTCAGCTACCGAGTCAAATTCTGCCGTATGACTTTTGGGAGGCTGTCCACGAAACAGGGGCTTTCAGCTCATCCCACGTAAAGAGCAACGGGATCCACTATACGTACTATATCGATATCAAGCACCTTCTGACTTTGTATGCTGACCCGATTGCTCGCCAACTTCTACACCAGGTCCGTGACGTGCTTGCGATTACACAACCCAGGCTTGTTGTATACCCGGATAGCCCGGCTGCACATTGCCTTGCTGAGTCCATCGGACGTCGACTTCACATTCCCGTCTTAGGTCTCCCTCGTGACCTCCTAGATTCCATGGTGTCGGCTGAACCGTTCTCACTCCCTGAGTCTTTGACACTTCTACGCGGAACCGAAGTTATTGTGGCGGATGATGGCTGCAACAGTATGAAGACTCATTCTGCAGTCGAGGAGCTTCTCACTCGAGTCCGGGCGCGAGCAGTGGCATATTTGGTGGTACTGAATCGCGCCAGCTCAGAAGTGACCACGCGCATTGCAAAGGAGATGGGTGGTCGCTTCCAATTCTTTTACCATTGGCCTGTAGCTGTCTATCGAAGCGAACGCGATTGTCCGGAGTGTGTCATCGCGGGAGAAGTCTAGATGAATTCATACGAACGCAATGAACGTTATGTTTTGCTGAACGAGTTCGTAAATCTTCCTGAGTTCGAGGGCTTAGTTCTCGATTACCAGTTGCAATCGGGGAGACAGCTACGAGAAGTCCTTTACGACATTCTCGATGCACATCACACCCGTTTTTCCGACCCATATTACCTGATGGAGATGGTCATCCAGATCGCACGCAAGAGCGGACTTGATCTCCAGCCGATTCTCCAGCGGATGAGGGAGATGCATAGGCAGCTCCTGGCAAATGGGCGCGGAAATGTTCAACGCGGAAATACTGTCTTGGGGGAGATGAGAGCTGCGACAGAGGAAACGGGCCGTTTGACAACTAGGACTAAAGAGAGGGGCCTGCCGAAGGTGATGATTCCGGAAGGGATTAGATCAGTAAAAGAGCTTCATGGACAGGTACTAGCCGCGTTGGTCACAGTCAGGAAGGACGAGTACGAGGCTCTGCTTTCGCGCTTTGACGGTCATTTCTCGGTGGATGACGGAAAGAATTTATATGAGTGCGCCTGCATTGACACGCCTTCTGGCCAACAGCTAATTGCGATATGCAGATGTCACGACACCGGAAACTCTGTTGCGCAAGCGGTTACCGCCAATGTGCTGACCGAAATCTCACCCCCTTGGATACTAGTAGTTGGAATCGCAGGCGGATTTCCGGACACGGAGTTTACGCTTGGCGACGTAATTGTCGCGAATCGCCTTAGTGACTTTTCTGTGACGGCGGCTTTGGAGGGACGAGTTGCAGCGCTGGACGTGCGGGGTGGGCGGTTTCACCGAGATGTGGAGAAGTTAGTTGCGGGATTGCCCGCAATTGTGCCACGCATGGGTTGGCCAAGTGTTGAATGCGTTAAAATGGAGCGGCCGACAGAATTGATAGGTGCGCGACCTACAAGAAATAGGTTTTATGGTTCGTCAGCTTGGCAGCGGCAGGTCCACCAAAGTCTCAGTAGCCATTTTCGATGCGAGAAGCCAAGGTCATTGCCTTCCTATCGGATCGCACCGAACGCGAGCGCGAATGTCCTCATGAAGGATGCTGGACTTGCCGAGCAATGGAAGAATGCGGCTCGTTCGGTCGCAAGTGTCGAAATGGAACTCGCTGGCGTGTACGAAGCCGTTCACGATGCGGGAAATACGTGTAGACTCTTGGGAATCAGGGGAATCAGCGACATCGTTGGATATCGGCGCAATTACTTGTGGACGGATTACGCAAGTCATGCTGCGGCTAGCTTTGCGCGAGCGCTCTTGTCGAGCGGCGCAATTCGTTGGCCCACGTGAATGGCAGGATCTAGCAAGTTGCTGAAGAACCGCGGAGACGTGACGGCGCGTTATCGTTGTTGGCGGAAGGTCGCGGTGCGATATCTCTCAAGGTGTCCTATCGGTTCTCCCGAGCGCGATTAGTGCCATTGTCGGGGGCGTTATCGAAGGGACCTGTTCGCTACTCGCCACGCGTAAAATGATCCGAAGCGAATACTTCGGTCCCACGG
>CAZRGY010000716.1:0-2194 GCA_964599715.1 uncultured Verrucomicrobiota bacterium
TTGGCTGGATAATGCGGCTGCTTCGGTGCCAAGGGATTCGTCAGCTTAAACCCCTCTGCCGAAGCCTTCTGCCCGCCCAACAAGCTCGCCAGCGCGATGCCGCCCAACCCCATGCCGCAACGGCTGAAGAAATGACGGCGGGTGATATCGTGTAAGGGATTATTTGAGACTGGGTTCATCGCTTATTCACGGGTGATTGTTTCGTCCAGGTTCAGCAGCACGCGGGACACCGTCATCCACGCGGCTAACTGCACGGCATCAAATTTCGCTTTCTGTCCGACCAACTCTTTCGCTTCACCGGGAGCCATGCCAAATGATTTCTGCTCCGCCTTGAGCAATTCACTCAAAAGCTCCCGCTCGGTCGCATCCGGTGGACGTGAAGTGCAAAGTTTGAACGCATAATCGATCCTTGCCGCATCGTCCCCGGGCCCTTCACTCACTACCCGCTCGGCCAGCGCATGCGCCAGTTCGTAATAGGCCTGATCATTGAGCAGCGTCAGCGCTTGCAAAGGCGTATTGGATCGCGGCCTCCTTGTGCAGGAACTGAATGAGTCCGGCGCATCAAACACCATCAATGAAGGATTTGGGGTCGCCCGCCAGAAGTACGTATACATGCCGCGCCGGTAGCGGTCCTCGCCCTTGCTCGGCGTCCAGGAGCGCTTCATTTGTCCCAGCGACATCACTCCGTCTGGTTGCGGAGGAAACACGCTCGGCCCGCCAATAGTCTTGGCGAGCATGCCACTGGCAGAAAGTGCCGCATCCCGCACCAGTTCCGCTTCCAGTCGCAAACGGTTCTGTCGGGCCAGCAGTTTGTTCGTCGGGTCGACTAGGTCTAAATCTTTTCGCACTTTGGATGATTGACGGTAGGTCGCCGAGGTCGCGATCAAGCGGTGGATATGCTTCTGGCTCCAGCCACTGTCCATGAATTCTACCGCCAGCCAGTCGAGCAGTTCTTGGTTCTTCGGCAATGCCCCTTGCGAACCGAAATCATTTTCCGTCTCTACGATGCCGCTGCCGAAATACACCTGCCAGATGCGGTTCACTGTCACGCGCGCCACCAGTGGATTCTGCTTGTCCACCAGCCAGCGGGCCAAATCCAGCCGGTTGGGTTTCTCCGCCTTCAAAGGATGCAAGACCTGCAGCACCCCGGGCATCACCTTCTCCGCTGGGCGCGTGAAATCCCCCTTGATGAACAGATGCGTTTCGCGCGGCTCCTTCCGCTCCTGCATCACCAATGTCGTTGTGACACTGGGCGAGGACCTCTTGGCTTTGGCCAGCTCCGCCGCACTCTTTTTGTAGTCCGCATCTACGGCCAGCATCGCTTCCGCCAGCAACTTCATCTGCGCCGCAGAACGTTTCTCTGCTGCAACTGCCAAAGCTTTCTGCACGTCCGGCTTTAGCTTCTTGCGCGCGGCCTCATCCAAGCTCGCTTCCCATTCAGCCAGCTTAGGCGCTGCCGCCTTCACCATCGCGGCCAACTCGGCCTCCATCTCTTTCAATTTCTCCCGATGCTCCGCCAGTTCCTTCGATTCTTCCGGCGAAGGAATGCTTAAGGTCGGCTCATCCGCGTTGTTCAGGAACGCGTACATCTGGTAATACTCCTTGTGCGAGATGGGATCGAACTTGTGATCGTGGCATTGGGCGCAAGCCACGGTCAACCCGAGGAACACGGTGCTCGTCGTCGCCACTCGGTCGAAAACTGATTCGATCCGGAACTGTTCCTTGTCGATACCGCCTTCCTGGTTGATCTGCGTATTACGATGGAATCCCGTCGCCACCTTTTGTTCCATCGTGGCGTTCGGCAGCATATCTCCCGCCATCTGCTCAATAGCGAATTCATCGAACGGCATGTCTTGGTTCAGTGCGTTGATGACCCAATCACGATATTTCCAGATCTGTCTCGGCGCATCGATGCTGTAACCGTTCGAGTCCGCATACCGCGCCCCATCTAGCCAATGCCGGGCCCAGCGCTCGCCGAAGTGGGGCGAGGCGAGCAATTGCTCCACGCGCTGCTCGTAAGCCTTGCCGCTCTTGTCCGCCAGATACGCATCCACCTCCTTCAAACTGGGCGGCAATCCCGTCAGGTCAAAACCCGCGCGCCGCATCAAGGTCACCGGCTCCGCCTCAGGTGAGGGTTTAATTCCCTGCCCCTCCAGCTTCGCGAGGATGAAGAAATCGATCGGGTTCTTGGGCC
>CAZRGY010000717.1:0-2177 GCA_964599715.1 uncultured Verrucomicrobiota bacterium
TACGTGAACCTTTAGTTCCGCCAATCATCCTGGCGGATGATGGCCAGCTCGGCATTGAACTCACCGGCACACTCTGGCGCGTCTTGGAGTATCGCCCCGGAATTACTTTCACTGGCAGTGAAGCGGAAGCCTCAAGTGCGGCTAGCGGACTAGCTCACTTGCATAAGAGCATCCGCGACTTGCCTGGCGCCAGACCGGTTTCCCCCTTATACGCTCACCTCTCTGCCCAAGAGCTCACAGAAGTGCTAGAGCAATTGTGCGGCACCCTGGGATCGACTGAATTTGGCGCTCAGGTAAAGCAGTTGGTCTCAAAGGTACTACCTCCCCTCACGGAGCGGCTGCTCAAAATCGAGGCCCGAAATGATCTGCCGTCGGGCTGGGTGCATCGGGATTTTCATCCCGGCAATGCCCTTTTCGCCCAAGGCAAGCTGACGGCCATTCTGGACCTTGACTCCTTGGCCACGGATTTCCGGATGCAAGCAGTCGCCTTTGCGGCCAGTCGGTTTGCCGGAAATGACCTCCAGCGCCTAGTAGCCTTTCTCGCGGCGTATCACTCTGTGGACCCGCTTACCATCAATGAACTGCAGCTGGTGCCCGACTTTATCCGCCGGGAAGCAGTGCGCCGCATCAACTGGATTATCCGGGTCAACGTGTTGCAAGGGCAGGACCTGTGGCGGGGCGATCTGTTGAAACAGACCGGCATTTTGACCAAGACGGACGAACTGGATGCCGCTTTTGCCCAACCAGAAGGCGAACTGTTGCGCCTCATCAACCAACCAGCGAACGCCACCGGTTCAGGAAAGCCTTGACCCTGCATGACACTGCCCGTTTATTCCCCGTCTGTGGCTGCACGCGTGGCAATCATTGATTATGGCATGGGGAATATCTGGTCCGTGCAGAACGCTCTCGTCGAAGTCGGTGCGGTTTCCGAGGTGGTTCAGCATCCGGACCAGCTCAAGGGCTTTGACAAGATCATTCTCCCCGGGGTCGGCGCGTTCGGCGATGCCATGCGCCTCCTGCGGCAGGACGGCATGGATCAGGCGCTCGGTGAAAAAGTGAAGCAAGGTGTTCCCACCTTGGGCGTCTGCCTCGGCATGCAACTCATGTGCAAGAGCTCGACCGAGGGCGGCTTGAACGAAGGCCTCGGTTGGTTTGATGCGGAGGTCGTAGCACTGGAGCCCGCACCCGGCATCAAACTGCCGCACATGGGCTGGAATGCCGTCACGTTCACCCGCGATATTCCCCTCGTAAAAGACATCCCGAACGGCACGGATTTTTACTTTGTGCACAGCTTCCATGTCGTCTGCCACCAGCCCACGGATGTCTTAGGGACTTGCCATCACGGCCAGACTTTTACGGCTATGGTTGCGCGCGACAATCTCTTCGCCGCGCAATGTCATCCGGAGAAAAGCCAGCGCGGCGGATTGCAACTGGTGAAGAATTTTGTGGAGCTGACCTGATGCTGAAGAAACGCCTCATAGCTGTCTTGATCATCCGCGATGGCGCGGTGGTGCAGAGCGTGCGTTTCAAGCACACGAACTCCATCCACTACGATCCGGTCCATGCCATCGAGTGTTTCAACAAATGGGCCGTGGACGAGATCGTCATCCTGAACGTCTCCCGTGATGCCGCATCCCGCGAAGGCTATGCTGACGTGGTGAAGCGCATCTCCCGCAAATGCTTTGTGCCGCTGGCCGTTGGCGGCTGGATCACCGATGCCGACTTCGCGCGCAGCCTGCTCAATGCCGGTGCGGACAAGCTGGTGTTGAACACTGCATTTGCCGATGATCCGGCCCTTGTCACCACCCTCTCCGGTCGCTTCGGTCGCCAGTGCATCGTGGCCTCCATGGATGTGAAACGCGACGAAAGCGGCACGCCGCTGGTCGTCGTGGATCGCGCCCAGCGCAGCACGGGCAAAGCCCCGGTGGATTGGGCCAAGCACGCCGTGGAACTCGGTGCCGGAGAAATCTTTTTCAACTCCGTAGATCACGATGGTGCCCGGCGCGGCTACGATCTGGAGTCTTTGCGCCAGGTCTGTGCCGCTGTGGATGTGCCGGTCATCGCCTTCGGAGGTGTCTTCCAATGGAAGCATCTGGTGGAAGGGATTGAGGCTGGCGCAGAAGCCGTGGCTGCGGCTAATATCTTCCATTATACCGAGCACGCCACCATCAAGGCCA
>CAZRGY010000718.1:0-2172 GCA_964599715.1 uncultured Verrucomicrobiota bacterium
GTGCTGCGAGCACCGTGATGCCCTGCAAACGCTCCGCACACAGACGCAACAGCGTGCGCAGAATCAAGCGCGCATGTGGTGCCCCGAGGCAAAGGTGATTGCCGAAGCCGAAGGACAGATGCGGATTCGGTTTGCGGTCGAGCCGGATCTCGTGCGGTTCTTTGAACGCCGCTTCATCGAAGTTCGCCGATGCCCAGCAGAGCGCCACGCGCCCATCTGGTGGCACGGTGACTCCATGCACCTCGGTCTCCTCCGGGCAGACGCGCCCGATATGCGTGAGCGGCATGTAAACGCGGAAGAACTCCTCGCTCGCATGGATCACCCGGCCCGGATCCGCGCGCAGAAACTCCAGCGCCTCCGGATGCTTCGCCAGATAACCCAGCGCGCACGAGATCGTATGGATGATCGTATCGCGACCGCCCGCGAACGCGATGTTCGCAAAGCCCATCATCTCCTCCCGCGTGAGCGGCCGCCCCTGAAAAGTCGCCTTCGTCAACGCGCTGAAAAAGTCCTCGCCCGGATTGCTCACCACGCGCTCGAACTGCTCGCGCAGGTATTTGTCCAGTCCCGTCTCATTGCTCAAGCCGCCCGCCACACGGAAGACATGCACACCCCAGCCGATCCAGATATCGGCTTCCTTCTCCGGAACATTCAGCAGGTAAGTGAGTGCCCGGGATTGCAGCGGGATGGCAAAATCGTGGATGACCTCGAACGACTCCTTGCTCAACGCCTCATCCAGCATGCCACCGATCAAGCCCTCCACTTTCGCGATGAACGCCGGATCTTTCGGCCGCTGGAAGAACGGCTCCGCGATGGCCCGGTAATCCGCATGCACCGGCGGATCGACCTCCAGCGGCAATTGCCGCACCGAACGCACGGCCTCCTCCGAAGGGATGGGCACGCGACACGGCGCATCGGAACTGAACGTCTGCCAATCCTTCGCCGCGCTCCGCACATCTGCATGCCGCAAGATCATGGGCAGATTCTCGCCTTGGAACGGACACTTCATCACGGCCCCCGCCTGCCGCGCCTCACGAAATGGATCGGATACTTCGCTCATGATACTTGCATGCTCTCAGCTAGAAAATGATACGAGGCAACTTGCCAGCGGGGCCATCACCGGTCCATGGCTTCCACTACCAAATTGTATGGTACAAAATCCAACGGCACTGAGCGAGCCACTTACACCAGTCGCCAGCCCTTGCGATACTCGCGCGTGATGAATTTGTCCGCCTCAGGCACGGACCAGTCACGCATCGCCGCAGCATCCCAGTGCAGCTTGCGGCCAACACGATACGCCACGTTGCCGAGATGATTCGCCTCCGTGAGCCAGCCGGAGTAATCGAAGTTCGCCAACGCCTTCGGACCGCCTTTGCAGGCCGCCAGCCATTCCGCATGATGATGCTCCACTTTCGGGAACACCTGCGGTGGTGGTTGGAAGCCTTCGAACGCCTTCTCCGGCCCCAGCACATGCTTGCCGTAATCCGCCAGCAACATGCCCTTGCTCCCGATGAACAACACGCCGTTCGGCCATTGCGGGATCTTGTTCTCCTTCCACAGAGTCGGTTTGTCCTCACCCTGATACCACGTATGCTTCACCGGTGGCATATTGCCCCGCGCACCGTATTCATAGGCCACCGTGAGTGAGGCCGGAGCGATCTCCGGATGCGCCGGTTCTGGATGAAACGCCTCGATGGTCAGCGGTGCTTTCAGCTTCAAGGCCCAGAAGGCGAAGTCGTTCCAGTGCGAACCCAGGTCGCTCATCGTGCCGTTGCCGAAATCCCACCAGCGATACCACTTCGGCCCCGGGAAATAGACTTCGTGATACGGCCGATCCGGTGCCGGTCCGAGCCACAGCTCCCAATTCAATCCCTTCGGCAAATCCATCGTCTCCCGTGGCCGGTCAGCCACATACACCCGGTCCTTGTTGCGGTCGGAGGCCTCCTTGCTCTGCAAGCCCCACGCCCGCGACACCCACGTATGTGATTCCCGCACCTCACCGATGGCCCCGGAATGGATCAACTCCACCACCCGCCGCATATTGTCCGAGGAATGCATCTGGATGCCCATCTGCGTGGCCACGCCCGCTTTCGCCGCCTCTTCCCGGATGAGCCGCGCCTCCCAGATGTTATGCGTGAGCGGCTTCTCGCAATACACATGCTTGCCCGCCTT
>CAZRGY010000719.1:0-1663 GCA_964599715.1 uncultured Verrucomicrobiota bacterium
GTGTGCCAGAGGGCGAGCGGTTCTTCTCGAGGGCGAGCTGGCGAAGCCTGCTGAGGTCGGCCCGGTAGCTATACTTCCATTCCGGGATAAGTTCTCGTCCAATCCAAGCTGAGGGCGAGACAACCGTGCGAGCGAGATCCTTAAGTACGAGCATCAGCTTTTTAACAGGGATCATACGTTCCTCACGGCGTTCCCAGTGATGTTGCAGGTAGCCCAAACTGCGGCCTTTGGCTTCGGCCAGTCTCAGTAGCCCGCGCCGGCTTAGTCGACTTGGATCAAAATGGTGCTCCACCTCGATATTGAGTGCCTGCACTAGGCGGAATCCGCCTCGAAGCATTTCCCAGCCAACCAAGGTCTCTTCGCCTAATCCAAGAGCGCCGGGACCCAGCCTTGGGTCGAACGGGCGGACTGAACCAAAAACTGAAGTTGCGATCGCCATGTTGGCGCCAATGAGTGCATGACGCAGTTCGTCCGGCGATTTGTGCTGCGTGGAGGTTATGACACGGGGAAGGTAGGCGTAATGTTGTTCGAGGCACCGCTCCAGGAGATGGGGGGCCCAGCGAATTCCCCCTTGCACCGCGTCGGCCGCGCCGGCGGCGATAGGTTGGCACATGCCTTCAATCCAGCTGGGGGGGAAGCGAATATCGTCGTCCGTAAACAGGAGGATCTCCCCCTTTGCCTCTCTGACTCCCGTGTTGAGGGCGTGGCTTTTGCCGGGCCTCTCTTCCTTCAGATAGCGGACCTGAAAGGAAACTGTCTGCGCGAAGTCTTCAACGACCCGGGGCGTCGAATCGGTGGAGCCATTATCCACAATCAACACCTCCACTCGCCAGCCATGCGGAATGAAAACCGCGGCGAGGGAGTTAAGGGTGGGGGCGAGGCTGGGGGCCCGGTCACGCGTGCACAGTATGATGGAGATCATCAAGCTCGCGGCATGGGCCTTGGTCGTTGTCATGCTCGAGTCACGTCCGCATCCTTTGCAGGAGCAGAATGGAATGACAAACTTTCGACCGCATGTCCGATCGTCCGTAACGCGAGCACCGTGCGAAGAAGCCGGTTTTCCTGGTTGGCGGCCAGAAAAGCCGTCAACCAAAGCCCGCAGGCTTTACATAGCTTGGCAACCAGGAATCCGCGCCACAGGATTTCGCTGCGTTCCCGGAGCTCCGGGCGAATCATGCCGTCAATATAGACCGCAGATCGACCTAAACGGTATGCTCTTCTCCGGACCATGGAGGGTGTGCATCCTTCCGGTTCAATGCGATGTTTCACACGGGCATCGGGCCAGTAGAGCATACTGTATCCCTCCAAGGCCAGGGTGTGCAGGAATGTCGTTTCGCTTCCCATGATTCGATTCTTGGGGCGCGGTCCAACCCGGGTATCATATCGATAGCCCTTCTCGAATATTTTGCGACGAACCCAGAAGTTTGGACCGAACGGATAGCAGCGTTTGGGGTAGGGCAGGGGTGCGGGCCCATAGTCATGAAAGGAGTATCCGAACATTTGAACAAAGCGTGAGCGCGCCCACGTCGGAGTGGATCCGGTCGGCCACCCGACATCGATCTTTCCTCCGAAGACCGCAAAGTCTGGCTGCTCTTCGCTGCATCGGATGATTTGCTGAAGCCAGTCGCGCTGGGGCGTTACATCATCGTCAGTGAAGACAACG
>CAZRGY010000719.1:1673-2172 GCA_964599715.1 uncultured Verrucomicrobiota bacterium
TTCTCCAAGGGTGCATTCGTTCAGCGCTTTGTTAAGAGCGCAATTTTTACCGGAACGCTGCTCGAACAGATAAGTGAGGTTGAGCCGGTTAGCAAACGTGTCTGCGACCTTCCGGGTATGACCGCTGCTATTGTTGTCGATGACGATCCAGTGGACATTCAATCCTTCGCAATCGAGAGCGGACATGGCCTCCAATGTCTGCTGAAGGACAGCCGCACGATTGAACGTGGGGATTAAGACCGATAACGACGGAGCGGCAAGGGAGCCTTGGTTTGGCTGTGGATGGGGAGTCGGATGTTGGGAGGACAAGCGCACGCAGCTTCGACTGTGGACCGATTACGACCACTTTCAAGAAGAGCGTGCTTCAAGTAGACACCATTTCTTCGGATTAACTTCCAACGCAAGGCGTACTTTCGGACGTCCAAAGAAGCGGGGTACGCTCTTTGATCCACCGACTGGGCGTTGAGCCGCGATCCTTCGACCCAATACGATTGGTTGA
>CAZRGY010000720.1:0-2162 GCA_964599715.1 uncultured Verrucomicrobiota bacterium
TTGGCAAGCATGCTGGACTGCTCGGCGGCTTCGACCTTTTTCATCAACTCCGCCTGAACAGCGGCCGCGTTATCGAAGGTTGTCTTGGCTTTCGCGACATCCGAGGGGAGTTTCGCCAACTGCTTTTGCGCGTTCTCCAGTTTCTTCTGTTGATCTCCCACGAGCTTTGCTTTGGCAGGGTCGCTGTCAGGCAAGGCCTGCAGCTCTTGTAGCTTCTTTTCGGCAGCCGTCACAAGGCTGGGAGCGCTGCGCAATTGCTCAACCAGAGCGTTGTATCTGTCCTCGCTCTGGCGGGAGATGCGGAGCGATTTGTCAACCGCAGCGAGTTCTTTCTGGGAGCCGAGCTCCGCTTTCAACAGCTTGATCAGAGCGGCTTGCTTCGCATCATCCACCGCAGGAATTTCCTTTTTCAACTCATCGCGCAACGAGTTGAGCATCGCCGTGTATTCCGCTTCGAGCCTGATGCCTTCAGCTGTTAGATCCATCAAGACCTCTTGCATGACTCCTTCCTTGCGCAGCTTGATTTTAGCATCCGCGGCATCGGCGATAGTCGCACTGAAAACAAAGCCGCAAAGGCTGATGGCGAGGAGATGTGGGTATTTCATGATTCAGGTATTTGGATTTTTGTGAGTTAATAATACAATATGACTTAGGAGATTCTCTCTCGTGAAAATCGAAATCTGGCTCAGTGACAGTATCTGTAAAAGTGACACCTTTCGAAGTCGGCAGGTAAAAGGGCGTGATGGTTGATCGTTGGAGATGGGAGTCGATGAAATGACTCTCATGGGGATTTATTTGCTTCCCGTCACTTTAAGGTATGTCCACGCCGACGCGGAAGAACCTCGGCGGCAGGTTGTCGGCACCGCCGTTTGCGGGAACCACGGTCGGAAAAGGTACGCTGACCGCTTCCAAGTCTCCGGAACTGTCTGGATCGGTTAGAAGAACCGGCGTGGCGGCGCTTGTTGTCCACTGCGACAGGTCGGCTGAGAAATCGACGGTGTAGGTCAGCCCAGCAGCGATGTGATCCTTACGCCGCGCAAACACCGCCCGGTAGTCCGGGCTGGTATTTGCGGCTGCAAAGTTCATCAACTTCGGCGCGCCTGCCTGAGTGACATTTCCATCCATGACAAAATTCAATCCTTGGGACTGACTGATGTTCGGGTTCATACCGAAGGCAAATTTTTGGAGGTTGGTGAATCCGTCGGGTTGCAGTATGGCTCCGGGGAGGGCGTTGTCACCCGTGATGCCGCTGGCGCTGGCCCATTTGCTGAAGCGAGTCGCAGGATTCACGATGAGCACGAAATTATCCAACCGTGCCCATCCGGCTGTATTCGTTTCAATGGCGGCGAAAAGCGTTTTACCGGCATCGGAGGCTGTGGCGGTGTATACTTTTTCACGCGAAAAAGACTCGTAGGCATTGTCGACCTTGCGGATGCCGGAAGGGTCCTCCACGAGATTCGTGCGCGTGCCGGTGATCGTGTTGTCATTCGTAACAAAGAGCGACATGGTGATCTGATCGGATGCACCCACCCAACCTCCACCATCGTCTTTCCAGACATAACTGCAATCGAAGACATCGCCCTCGGCAATGGTATGGCCCGTGTTCACACCGTATCCGCGCCCCGCGTGGAGTACGGCATTCTGCGTGCCATCGTAGTTCTTGTCGCTTCTCGTGGCCACAGCCGTTTGTTCTCCACGCGTATTATGCCAGACTGGGGTATTGGCAAAGGTCACCGCTGTGCCAGGCACGGCATTGAAGTTGCCATTTAGAATCGCTCCTCCCACGAGTATTCTTGGGTCACTCGAATTTCGCACCTCGATCCGCAAAGTTGCCTGAGCCATACCACCCTTGTCATCGGTTACCTGCACGATCCAGGTGTTGGTGCCCTTGTCGTCATTTACAGGCATCCCTGATAGCGTGCCATCAGCTGCTACGCTGAGCCAAGCTGGGCCGGAAACTTTGGAGTAGGTTATGGGATTGAACTCCGGATCGAAGGCCGATCCCGCAATTGTATCGTTGTAATGCTCACCCACGGGCGCCAGCGGCCGCTCCATGGAACCTGACTTGAAAACAGGGGATAAATTCGTGATCACACCGGATACAGGTGGAAAATCAAACGAACTTGTCCCCTGCGATCTGATGGCGTAGATATGCTCCGCTA
>CAZRGY010000721.1:0-2161 GCA_964599715.1 uncultured Verrucomicrobiota bacterium
GGATGCCATTGTTGAGGGGGCACGGAACGGATCGAACGGGAAAGCCATTTCGGGGGACAGTTTATTAACCGCGAAATACGCGGAATACGCGAAAAGGGGAAATAGGACATTTGGGGAAACATCGAACATTGAAAGGGGGATAGGTCTTATGGGGCTGATAGGTCTGATAAGACTGAGGGGGCGTGATCGGTTAAAACGTTGAATCGTGAAACGGTTCGCGTTTTCACGATTCAACGATTTTAACGATTTAGCTTCTGGCCATCGAAGGCAATGTCAGGAGGTGCTCTCAGTGATTGAAGAGGAACTCGCGGCTGCTGAGGAGGGCCCAGTAGATGTCTTCGATCACGGGGCGAAGTTCCTTTTCATCGGTCTTCTGAAGAACTTCCAGGATGTGTGTGCGCTCCTTGTCCGTGGGGCGACGGGAGAGGGCGCTGAGGTAGGCGTCTTCCACGATCTGCTCAGGCGGCGTCTTGGCCATGAGCAGTTTCTCGATGTGATTGCCTTTGGCTTCGAGTTTCTCGTTCACGGTGTCACCGTTCGAGATGTGCAGCACTTGCGTCACGCTCGGGTTGTCGGTGCGTTCGCAGGTGCAAGTGGCGTTGCGATCGGGGCGACCGAAGGAGCTGAGGAAGTAGGACTTGATGTTCGAGTCCGGCAATTGCAGCGCGCGGTAGTTCTTCGGGTAGCTCTTGAACTCGGTGGGCGTGCCGGTGACTTGGGAGAAGGCATCCAGCATCACCTCGGCCATCAGGCGGCGCGGGTAGTAGCGGGAGTAGAAGCGTTTGTCATCCGCATTGCCGGGCAGGGGATCGCTGCTGCGTTGATACGTTTCGGATTGCAGGATCACGCGCATGAGCGCTTTCAGGTCATACTTCTGTTTGGCCAGATAATCGGCGGCGGCGGTGAGCAGTTCATCGTTGCTGGCGGGGTTGGTCTTGCGCAGATCATCCACGCTCTCCACCAGGCCCACGCCGTAGAAATTCGCCCAGAGCCGGTTCACGATGGCACGGGTGAAGTAAGGGTTCTCCGGCGAGGTCAACCAATGGGCGAGATGTTCGCGGCGGTTGGTGTCTGAGTCGAAATCCAAGGTCTCGCCATCCAAGGGGCGGGGCTTCTGCGGTTTGCCGGTCAACGGCTGGACCAGTTCGCCCTGGCTGGCATCCACAATGATCTGGTTGCCTTCACCCGTGCCGGCTTTCGCGCGGACGCGGGCATAGAGATTGGCCATGCCAAAGTAATCATTGTTCGTCCACTTCTCCATCGGGTGGTTGTGGCACTGGGCACAATTGATGGACATGCCGAGGAAAGCCTGTGAAGTAGTCTCCGCCAATATCTTCGGCTCTTCGTGGAGGATGAAGAAATTTGCCGCCCCGTTATCCAGAGTGCTGCCGCGGGCGGTCACGATCTCGCTCGCGAACTGGTCCCATGGTTTGTTGCTGGCCACGCTGGCGCGCACCCAGTTGTAGTAAGCCCACATGGCGGCGGGCTTGAGCTTCTCGCTCTTCACGAGCAAGAGGTCGGACCATTTGTAGGCCCAGTAATCCACGAACTCGGGCCGGTTCAGCAATTCCTCGATCAAGGCATCGCGTTTCTTGGAGGAATGATCGGCGAGGAAAGTCTTGGTCTCTTGCGCGGTGGGCAGAATGCCGATCGTATCGAGATAGGCACGGCGGATGAATTCATCATCAGAGGCGCGCTGTGAGGGGGGCAGGTTCAGGCTGCGCAGTTTGGCCAGCACCTGCTCGTCGATGAAGTTGCGCTTGGGCGCTTTCGTATAGACGGACTTCGGGACATCGTTCGTGTAAGGAGCGGTGACGGTGGCGATGGCGATGCGCTGGAGATACCAGGCCGTGATGGCCCCCTCGCCGTAGCCCATCACCTTGATGTTGCCATGCTCATCGATATTGGTGACCTCGGAATTGGCGTCCGTGTATTTGGTCCAGCGGGTGACATCTTCCACGCGGCCATCATTGAAGTAGGCACGCACCAAGATCTGCTGTTCCTCGCCCGGTTTCAGGATCACATGATTCGGCACCATCTCGATGCGTTCGATGCGGGCATCCTCTTGCTTTGGTCCTGGAGTGCCGTTGGCGATCCATTCGGACAGCACCTTGTATTCGAGCGATTCGGTATCGAACTTGATACCGCCTTTATGCGGTAC
>CAZRGY010000722.1:0-2158 GCA_964599715.1 uncultured Verrucomicrobiota bacterium
CGTCTTAGTCCAATCTTTCCGAAGCAGTAAGGGCTTATGCCTTGCAGTCACGAGGAACTGGAGCAGCGGGAGAAACGGGTGTTGGCACCCTACGCGCAGTTTTCCGCCGACAGCCGAGGCCGCAAATACAAGGAAGCACCGCCCGTCTGGCGTACCCAATACCAGCGCGACCGTGATCGCGTGATCCATTCCCGCGCCTTCCGCCGGCTCGAATACAAGACGC
Source organism: uncultured Verrucomicrobiota bacterium (assembly GCA_964599715.1). Taxonomy (GTDB): domain Bacteria; phylum Verrucomicrobiota; class Verrucomicrobiia; order Limisphaerales; family JAEYXS01; genus JAEYXS01. The sequence continues at coordinate 224 of CAZRGY010000722.1, forward strand.
AGGTTTTTCTCAACGGTCAGGGGGATCATTTTCGCACGCGGTTGACGCATACGATGGAAGTGGCGGCCATCAGCCGCAACATCGCGCGCGCCTTGCAGATCAATGAGGACCTCGCGGAGACGATCGCGCTCGCGCATGATCTGGGGCATTCGCCGTTCGGGCATAAGGGTGAAGAGGTGCTGAACCGCCTGATGAAAAAGCATGGCGGGTTCGAGCATAACCGTCACAGCCTGCGCATCGTGGAGGAGCTGGAGCAGAAGTATCCGGGCTTTCCGGGATTGAACCTGAGCTGGGAGACGCGGGAGGGGCTGGTGAAGCATTACACCAGTTACGATCATCCGAGCAAACGGCGCGGGTTCGATGCGAAGTCATCCGCGCTGGAGGCCCAGGTGGCGAATCTGGCGGATGAGATCGCCTATTACAGCCACGACCTGGATGACGGGCTGGAGGCGGGTCTGCTGAAGGAAAAAGATCTCAAAAAGAACGTGCGCATCTGGGCGCAGGCCGCGCGTGAGGTGCAGAAGCTGCACGGCGCGTTGGATGACGAGCGCCGCCGCTACTTCACCATCCGCTGCCTTATCGATGGCCAAGTGCGCGATGTGGTGAACACGGCGGAGAAGCTTATCGCCGAGGCGGGCGTGAAATCAGCGGATGATGTGCGCCTGCAGGAGAATCCGCTGGTGGCTTACAGCGACAAACGGCGTGAGCTGAATCTCGAGCTGCGCGAATACCTCTACAACAATCTTTACTACAATCCCGTGGTGCATCAGCCCAATTTGCGCGCGGTGAAGATGCTGGAGGATATGTTTCACCATTATCTGAAGCATCACAACGAGATCGGCGAGCAATCACGCAAGCGCTCCCGTAAACTGGGCTGGCACCGAACTGTTTGTGATTACCTCGCGGGCATGACGGACCGCTACGTGCAACTGGAACACGCGCGGGTGTTCGGCACCCAAGGCGTGTTCGGGGCGATCAAGGGTTAGCCGGTTGCACCGGCGGGCCTATATGGGGAACATCGAGGGGTACCCTTCATCCGCAAACTTTCTCTCCTCCGAGGGAGAAGGAAGAATGAGCGCGTCTTACACCAAGCTGTCGCAAAGGCTTTCAATGTTTGCCCGGTAACAGGCATTGCAAGGGGCAGGTGTCACAGCGGGGATTCTTGGGGCGGCAATAGTCTTTGCCGATCATCACCAGTTGGGCGTGATAATCCTGCCAGTAATCCAATTGCTCATCCGGCTTTTTCTGTGAGAGGGCGTTCACACAAATGGTTTGCAGTTCGTGATAGGTGATGTCCTCGGCGCACCAGCCATGGCGGGAGAAGATGCGTTTCGTGTAGGCATCGATGACGAAGCTCAGGTGCGTGCTGGCGTAGAGGAGCATGCTGTCGGCGGTCTCGGGGCCGATGCCGTTCACGGCGAGCAGGCGTTCGCGCACCAGCGGGGTGGGGCCGTGCATCAGTTTGGTGAGGGAACCATCGAAGTCCTCGATGAGTACTTTCAGGAAGGCGCGAAGACGTTTGGTCTTGATGTTGAAATAGCCAGCCGGGCGGATGAGTTCCGCGAGTTCGGCCGGAGGCAGGGCATACATCTTGTGCGGATCGAGGGCGCGAGCTGCTTTCAGTTTGAGGATGGCCTTTTCCACATTCGTCCACGCGGTGTTCTGGGTGAGGATGGCGCCCACGCAGATCTCAAAGGGTGTCTCGCCCGGCCACCATTGCAAGTGCCCGAAGCGCGCGCGCATCAGGTCATAAGCCTGGCGCAGTTGGCGGGTGCGGAGGGCGGCGTTTTTCAACATGTTCGTGCCGCGAGCATAGGGGAAGGGGCGAGGGACTGCATTCCGAATCTTGCTGAGGGACAGGTGCCGCCTATTTTTCCCCACCCGGCTTGTCGGCAGGGGCGCCAGACATGTCCCGCTTGGATTCGGCCCGATTTT
>CAZRGY010000723.1:0-2154 GCA_964599715.1 uncultured Verrucomicrobiota bacterium
ACAACCTGGGGCTACAACGCCGAGCGACAGGTCGTCTCCAAGAAGTATCCCAACGGTGTGACCAATCTGACCTACCCCGACTTGGCGGATTCGAGGGGGATCGGATGCGTAAGTTCCTCAAAATCAACCCATCGATTTCCTAGGTCTGCACTACAGACCTGCTTACGGCTGGACGCTCGATGCCGTGATCCGAGGGGGTGGTTGCACCGGCAGTACGCCAAGAAGCACACGAAAATATGCGCCTCAATCCGTCCCTCCAGCTGATGATGGACGGGCCGGATACCCAAGTCCCCTTTGATTTCTTTGAAGGCTTGTTCGATGGCCACCAATTGGATGTAGAGCTGCCACAGCTTTGCCGGATCGCCTTCTTGCAGGTTGGTCCGCAACAGATACCGCCCCTCCCGGAGCCTTACCTGACGAAGCTTCTCCTTTCTCAGTTGATACGTGAAGGCTCCCTTCTCAGGGTCCACCGTCACCTGCGCCAGGCACTCGGAGACTGATTCTGCGCCGCCCCCAGTTTCATTAACAATTGCTCCCGGCTCAGGTCCATCTGCGTCAGGTCCCCCAGGCGTTTCCACAGTTGCTTGAGCTGGCGTCGTCGCATCGAACGCTCCTTGGCGACGCGGTCGACGCTGCGAGCCAGGACATAGATTTCCTCCGGATCGGGCAGCAGCTTGACCTCCACACCGCTTCGCACCTCCTGCCATGGCAACTCGACCAATCGCTTCTCTAACTGACTCAGCCGCCCTTTGGGTGTGCCCACCAGGTACTGAATGGGTGGATCATGTCGACGCATCTTCTCCAACACCGCTTCGGTCGGGATGCCCCGATCCATGACCCAGATTCGTTGGGCTTTGCCGTACTGGACTTCGATCTTCTCCAGGAACCCTTCCAAGGTGGTCTTGTCAGCCGTGTCGCCAGCCATCACCTCGTAGGCCAAGGGAAAGCCTTCGGGGGTGACGATCAGTGCCAGGACCACCTGCACGCAATCGGGTCGCTTATCGCGGCTGTAGCCGAACTGGCGTTTGTCCCCTTCGGGAAACGGGGGATCACTTTCGAAGTGCGTACTCGTCAGATCGTAGAGCAACACCTCGAACGTCGCATTGAACAGATCCCGCCAGCGTTGGTGAAGGTGATCGAACAGGGCCGCTTTGTGGCTGAGCAAGCGGTCGTGGCATTCATAGAGCCGATGAATCTCCGCCAAACCGAAGTCCCCCTCCAACAGATCGGCCATTGCGCTGCGTTCAAACCACTCGCGGTGCAGACGCCACTCACTGCCGGGACTCACCAACCGGTACACCGTCAGCACGGTCAGGATCCGATCCCACGGCGTCCCTTTTCGGCTGGGGGGTAATCGCTCCCGCCAAAACCGGTCCAACTGCAACTCCCTCCACAACTCCAATGCCAGCCAACACGCACCCCATTGCCGCGGCCGGCGGACCACCAACTCCGATAACCGCAGGCGGACCATCGATCCATCGTCGATGACTTCCGCACAGCGGTCCTCGGGAAACAGAGAGAGGGTGCGTGGCTCGGAATCGTCCTCACTGAGAACCTCCACGGACTTTCGCCAGGCGGCTTGCTGTGAGGAGTTGATCTCGCCCAGGTACAACACATGACGCTGAGCAATCCGTCCGTCACTCAGGCGCCGGTTCTCCACCAGACTCCAGTAGCGATGCTCCTTACCGTCCTTCTTTCGCGTGCAATAGCGCAGGAACATAACGGCCTACGATTATGCACATCGAAGTTACCCTGGGAATGGGCCAGGTCTTCACTACAGCACTTTCACGCATTGAAGCATGAACCGTACCATCGCACCATCAACGACTTATATCCGAATGATTTCTTCTGGGTCGCTCCAATCCGCCAAGTCGGGCTAAAGGTCACGAGAGGGGGGGCCGGGACTGAATTGAATTCGCAGAAGACCTTTTGAACCACGAAACACACGAAAAGAAACCGATGCGCCGGAAAGCCATAGGATAATCAAAGTGGGTGGGCATCAACACCGCGGGAAGTCGTCCCCAGCCACCGATAGTCTCCGCCCTCCTTTCCTTTCGTGTATTTCGTGTGTTTCGTGGTTGAACCTCCTCTCCCCAGCCCCGGTCTCAAGAGCCGTCGCCCTGAGTCACCGCGATGGCGGCTGGTGTCGCCTGC
>CAZRGY010000724.1:0-2152 GCA_964599715.1 uncultured Verrucomicrobiota bacterium
ATGAAGTGAAACGATTGGTGAAAGACTGGTTGAACCGCTACGTCCGGGACCAGAAACCCTGGCCCAGCCTGGAGCCGCACGGCAATTAGCATCTTTACGGTCTCATGAGGGAAATCAACGTCGATATCACGTGTTAAGCGCCATCCGGTCTTTGTTGAAAAACCTTCTGAAATACAGGTTGAAACGGATAGAACAGACATGCGATATGCCCGGACAGTATCAAACCAATGTATCTGCTGCACTCCCCCGCGTATCCGGTCGATTTCATGCTGCCGACAAGGATAGCCTACCTCGCCGATGAAGGTTAGCTCTTCATCGATTTGGCCGAGAAGGGATTATTGTTTGTCAGGATAGCGACGTTTCAACCATTCGCTAATAAGTCGGTGCGGGTATTGCTTGGAGGAACTGTCATCCTATTGAAGGCTGGGAACTGCGATTTTCCTAATGGCATCTCGAAACTGCACCGTTCTACCAACTCCATGCCGTTAGCCAGCACTTCCGCGTGTCTCCAATGGGAGACATTTAAATGATACCAACCTGCCTCTTACCCGGGGCCTTCTGTTTGAGCAAGGTCAGGGTGCGGATGCTCTGAATAATCTCGATTATCAACCTATCCGGCTCATCAGCGTAGTGGATAGCGTTAACGGCCATTATTGGCTGGACATAGAATTCCTCTTGTTTCCTGTCGTGCTTAGCTTTCCCAAATAGTTTTGCTTTGAAAGGCGAGCATGGCTTGATCGCAGGCTGCCACATTGAACCGGGTAACACGCCCAATCTTGACGTAAGGGAGTATACGACGGGGCATGTAGTTGTTAATCCTTCTGGGGCTACAACGGTAATAGCGTGCCAACTCTTCCTTGGTCATCCATTTACCATCACCAAACAGAATATGATTCAAGTCCATGAATCTCAGTTCGTTCGGTTTTCAATGGTTGGAAGAAGAGTGGGTTTTAGTAATAATAAAAGTAACAACAAAAACTTAGGTTTACAGTCTTTCACCCCACGCGACCGCCCGTGAGTTGGCGGAAGAACTGCGTCGCGTCGCTAAACCTGTCAAAAACGCCAGCCCCGCCGCCGTACCTGATCACCCTTGCGGGCCGGGTCTGTGAGCCTTACACTTTAGGTCGTATCAACCGTCAGGAGTAACTCCCACGCTCTCTGCGAGCGGTATCAGGCTAGGTGCCACGCTGGCGATGGTGTCTGCTCGAACGCGCCGGAGCCGGGGGACATCGTTGCCATGAGTCAGTTGACCATATTACTGCAAGCTGCGGAAGCCGGTGACCCGAAGGGTGCGGAGGGGTTGCTCCCCCTTGTTTATCAGGAACTCCGCCAGCTCGCTGCCGCGAAGATGGCACGGGAACAGCCTGGGCAAACACTGCAAGCCACGGCGCTAGTCCATGAGGCGTGGCTTCGTCTGAACAGCGGTGGCAATCAACACTGGGAGAATCGTCGGCACTTCTTCGGGGCAGCCGCCGAGGCCATGCGGCGCATCCTGATCGAACGTGCCCGGCGCCGTCTGGCACTTAAACGCGGCTCGGGTGTTGAGGCAGTTTTGTTGGATGACATTGACGTCGCCGCGCCGGAAGGCGAATCCACCGACCAGATTCTCGCCATCAACGATGCCCTGGAGAAATTCGCCGGATTTGAGCCGCAGAAGGCCGAATTGGTGAAGCTTCGCTACTTCGTTGGCCTGACCTTCGATGAAACCGCCGAGGTGCTGGGTATCGCCGTGCCCACGGCCAAGCAATGGTGGGCCTATTCCCGGGCCTGGCTCACGGTCGAGCTGGGGCGGGAACTCTGATCCACCCCTGAATATACTTTTCCGGCGGCTTTCGCGCATATGTAAGCGAATGAACCACTCAGACATGTCCCCACCGAAGAAAAGTGAGTTTGAGCTCTTTGCCCTTCTGGTCGAAAGACCGGCAGGCGAACGCGCGGCGATATTGGAGCGGGAGTGCGGCGGGGATGCCGCCTTGCGGGCGCGCGTGGAGGCATTGCTGGCTGCGAATACCAAACCGGATTCCCCCTTGGACGTGGATCCCAAAGCTTCTCTTTTGATCACCATCGGGGACGTTGGCAAAGTGGGTCCTCATGGGACGGCGGTCATCCCCGTGACCGAAAAGCCTGGTGACACCATCGGCCACTACAAGCT
>CAZRGY010000725.1:0-2149 GCA_964599715.1 uncultured Verrucomicrobiota bacterium
CCCCGACCTCTTCGCCGAGGCCGACTACCTCATCGACATCGGCCCCGAAGCCGGCGCCGAAGGCGGCCACCTCGTCGCCGCCGGCACCCCGGAACAGGTCGCCCAACACCAAACCAGCCGCACCGCCCCGTTTCTGCGGGCGCTGCTGGAGTGAGGAGGACTCACGCCAAGGCGCCAAGACGCAAAGGGAGGCGGCGGCAGCGGTCTTCTCCGCGCCTTGGCGTGAGCCCCTTCCCGTCTGCCACACGGACTCCGCAGCTTGCCTTCACCCATCAGAATGCCACTTGCGCAGGCGAGGCTGGGTTCAACCCTGGGTGCATTTGCTGACTCTGCGGTGCTCCGCAGCCATCACCTCTTATTGCTCGGCGTTACTGGCGACATAACGACGCCTCATCTGACGGAGGGCAAAACCACACACACCGCCAACGGCTGCAGGAAACCCGGAATAAAAAAAATAAACAGCCACCCCCACGCACCACGAAACCCACGCTCCTCCGCCTGCACGCGCATCGGCAACAATTGCAGCAAAATCGAAATCTGACCAATCACGCATAACGAAGCTGATGGCATAGCCAAGCACAACGCAGAACGCGATAAGCCCAAGAGGATGCCAGCGCCAAAAGACGCCAATGACCGCGCCTCCGAACACGAACGCCCCTATTCCTGCTAGAAACAAAAGTAATTCCATATGTGTCTTGTCGCCGAACGTCAAAGTGATGGCACACCCACTAGCGAGAGCCAACGTTGATCGCGGAGTTGCGGTTGGAATTATGGACAATCATCGGAACTGGTCGGCTGGGGGTTGCTCTGGCGCGACTTGCACCCCCTTGGATTCTTCGTTGGTTGTGCTTTGATGAAGATACCATGGTGGTTCTCACAGAGGAGCCAATCCAAGTGACGTTCAGCCACGTAATATTCGAAAGCATACATCTCCTCGACGGTCCGAACGATTGCGGAACCGGTAGCATCAGCTACCCAAAACTTGCCATTCTCGTCGCTCGCGATGAACCAATAGACCTCATCTGGCTCAATCTGCTCGCGAAGGTGTTCAAGTTGATCGGCAGGTTGCGAACTGGACGCCACTTCTCGAAACTCGTTCCACAGCCACACCGATTCCAGGTCGCGGACGCCTTGCTTCAGGAATTGTTCGGCGATCCGATGAAGGATACTCTCCCACTTCGTCAGTCGGACAAAGGAAAAGCCTTCGATACGAGCCTCACTGACAGCTTCGGTTATATCGTCGCGCAGGTTCATTTTCTGGAGACAGCATTCATTCAGCCGCCTTGCCTCCGACCGTTCTGACACACAAAGGCTTTGCACGGCAAACAACTGCCTGGATGGGACGACATCGTTCCGGAAAGGCTGGCATGAGAGAAGGCTCTTCGACATCGGGAATCCCGTCAAGAAAAAGACGCGTTAGTCCGTCGGAACCCAGACCTCACGGATGGGGCTCAAGCCCGGGCACACCTCACCCACCCGCCGGCGGGCTGACTCGAGCCTCCGGCCGACCCAAGCACTTCAGGGCTTCAGCCCGCCCCGAGCTTGCCCGCGGCTCACGGGCTGAAGCCCTGGAGTACCTTGTGTGACTCCACTGGGTCACTGCCCCCCGCCTACAAAACTGGCCCTCCACCTCTTCCCCTCAACATCAGCGTCTCATCAGCGTCTCATCAGCGGTTCACCTTGGATGAGTCTGCATGCCAGGGTGTCGACGCAGCAGTGCCGCACCCTTTCCCCTTCGTGACCTTCGTGGTTCCAAGGCCAGCCCCCTCAGAAGAAGCGGGCAAGAGTGCCCACGCTCCCCTCGGACCCCTTCTGTCCATCGGCGCTCATCGGCGCTGGCAGGCCTCAAGATTTGGCCGCAATAGAGCGCAAAGAACGCAAAACCCTGGGTCTACCTTTGCGATCCTTGCGTTCCTTGGCGGCTGAACCCGGTTCCCCTTCTGTCCATCGGCGCTCATCTGCGACATCTGCGGTTCCCCTTCTGTAAAATCTGCGAAATCTGCGGACCTTCCGGGCTCGAAACTATGTCCCCCCAAGACACCACGGCGCCTGCTCGGGAACCTCCATCAACGATCATCCATCAACATCCGCAGCCATCCTCCATCAACACTCCTCCACGCTTTTGTGAAGCAACCACCCCGGCGCTGCC
>CAZRGY010000726.1:0-2132 GCA_964599715.1 uncultured Verrucomicrobiota bacterium
AGCGTGAGCATAGTCCTCGCCGGTTCCCCTTCCTTCGGTACCCGCCCGGCAGTCGCACCACAAGAAGATGGTACGCGTGATGGTTCTCCCTTGGAACGGTTCCGTTCCCAGATGGGCCGAGCTACTTATCTGGTCTTGCGCGCGAAGAAGGCGGACATCAACGGCTTTGCCGCTGGCAAACTCACTGCCGACCAATTCAAAGAAAAGGTAAGCGTGCTGAACAACTGAAGCTTCGTTAAAAGATTTAAAAGTGAAAGGGTTGAACCGGAGGACGGTTCAACCCTTTTGACATTTCTAAGTTCAATCAGATCAGCGGGACTTCACCGTCTTCAATTCCGCCTTGGGATCCAACTCTAGTTGGAATTTACGGAGCCGCACTTCAAACGGAACATTCCCGGAGTGCAGTTGGAAGGCGATGATACCCTGCTTGGCCCCGGCGGTATCCTCCATATCCACACAAGGCTGGCCGTTGATGGCGGTCTTGATGTAGCTGCCCACGGCCACGATCTCGTAGGTGTTCCAGTCATCCTTCTTCACGTGCTTATCGCTATTCTCTTTCCAAAGCAGCGCGCGACCATGCTCTTCGTAGAGCTTACCCCACCAACCTACGCCGATGTCCGCCTGATAACCTTTCACTTCACCGTTAGGTTCTGCGCTGCTGCGGAACTGGATGCCGCTGTTGCCGGCATTCGGAGCCAGCTTCACTTCCACGATGAGGCGGAAATTATTCACTGCGAGCGGAGCCACCAGCCACTCGTTCCTCTTCAAAGCCGGACTAGTGCCGATGAGTTCACCGTTCTCGACCTTCCAATTCCCCTTGGGCCCTGACCAACCATCCAAGTTCTTACCATTGAAGAATAGATCGAGATTGTCCTTCGTCGCGAGCATCGGCACTTGGCTCTTCGTGGCGAGATAAGCGATGAGGTCGCGCACGTCATTCTCACTCAACTGATCTACCAATCCCTCAGGCATCATGGATAGTTCACTAGGGCGGATCGTGGTGATGTCCTTACGTGGCAGAGTCAAAGTCTCGTTCGCACTCGCGATGGTGATGACCTGCTCGGTCTGCTGTTTGATGATGCCGGTGATGACGCGGTCATCCTTCGTCTCCACCGTGGAGGTCTGGTAGTCCAAGGGAATCTCCGCATTCGGATCAAGGATGTTGTGCAGGATGTAATCAAGATCGGCACGGTTTGAGCCGGTGATATCCGGGCCGATCTTGCCGCCTTCGCCGTAGAGCGTATGGCATTGCTGACAAGTACGGGCGTAGATGGCCCGGCCGTGCATGGGATCATCACGACGACCTTTCTTCTCCACCATCTTCTTCATCTTGGCGATCTGCGCCAGTTTCTCGGCGGGTGTGGCGCGGACGCTGCCCCAGACCTTCTCGACCTGCTTGGTGATTTCCGCCTGATTGAGATCGCGCAACTGGCGCACGATATCGGCCGAGAGATCCTTGCGATCGATGCGCCCCTGCTCCACGGCGGCCAGCATGTCCTTGGCGAAGCTCACGCGCGAGGTCAGGGCGATGAGAGCATCGCGCTTCTCGGCGGCGGTGAACTTGGCGTAACTCTGGATGAGCACGCGGGCAATCGCGCCGTCATTGAAGCCGCCTGCGGCCTTGATGGCCGCACCGCGCAACACAGGATCATTCAGAAGTCCGGGGATCATCGCCTCGAGGCCGGGATCTTTCGCTGCCACCAGCGCTTGCAAAGCCGCCACACGATCGGCCGGTTTGGCCGACTTGTCTTGCAGGCGGTCACGCAGATCCGCCATGGCGGTAGAGCTGCCGAAGATAAGTGAGAGATTGCGCGTCAGCTCCTGCACTTTTGCATCCGGGCTTTGCGCCAGCTTCTTGGCCGCAGCGTCCCAGCCATTGGGCATGCTCACGCGGCTCTGGCCTTTCAGTCCTTCGCTGATGCCTTTGAGGATGTCGAGTTGCAGTTGCGCGTCATTCGACTGCGCCAAGACGGCGACCAACGGAGACAGGGTGTCATTCGCTGATTGGGCAAAACTGGACGAAGCCAACAAGAGTCCGGCGACAGTGACGGCGGTAACGTTCTTTAAGAATCTCATGGATAGTACGTCTGCGAGCTCGAGAGGGTCGCGGTGCGATCCGTGTAGTCCACCCA